>JBAXGN010000202.1 GCA_037139415.1 Verrucomicrobiota bacterium
TGCCAGTTGTTCGACACCGAGACGAACAACGGCGCGGACATGAGCCTCTACAACACGCTGCTCACCGCCGCCGTGGCTTCCATTGCCCGGACCTTTCAGAAACGTGCGGCTGCCGGTCTGCAATCTGGGCGCGACTTTGTGATTCCCAACCAGCAGGATCAAGCCAAAGAATCCACCGATTTCGATCTCATCACCTGGCTCGTCATCAGGAAGGCCCCAGCATGAATAAATCCAAAACATCCACCATCGAAGTGCGGGGAACTCCCGTCACGGTTCTTTCGGTTAAGGAAGGCGATTACATTTCTCTTACCGACATGCTCCGAGCCAAGGACGGGGACTTTTTCATCGCCGATTGGCTCCGAAACCGGAATACGGTGGAGTTCCTCGGCATCTGGGAGTCCGTCTTCAATCCGGATTTTAATTATGGCGAATTCGCCATAATTAAAAGTCAGGCCGGTCTGAACAGCTATAAAATAAGCGTCAAGGAATGGGTCGAAAAAACCCATGCAATTGGCCTCAAGGCAACTGCGGGGCGCTACGGCGGAACGTTCGCCCATCCCGACATCGCCTTTGAGTTTGGCATGTGGATCAGCCCGGAATTCAAAATCTATCTGGTCAAGGAATTCCGCCGCCTCAAAGCCGACGAAAACGACCGCCTCCAACTGAATTGGAACCTCCAGCGCACCCTCGCCAAGATCAATTATCGCATCCACACCGACGCCATCAAGGAAACCCTCATCCCGCCCTCCGTCACCAAGGCGCAGGCCTCCGCCGTTTATGCCAGCGAGGCCGACCTGCTCAACGTCGCCCTCTTCGGCCAGACCGCCAAACAATGGCGCGACGCCCATCCCGATGCCGAGGGCAACATCCGGGATCACGCTCCGCTGGAACAGCTCGTGGTCCTGACCAATCTTGAAAGTCTGAACTCCGTCCTCGTCCGTCAAGGGCTGCCGCAGCCCGAGCGCCTCGCCCTGCTCAACGGCATCGCCATCACCCAGATGCGCACCCTGCTCGCAGCCAGCAGCGTGAAACGCCTCCAATAAATTTCATGAAAACTGCCCTCGCCCATTTCCAGCCCCTTCCGCTCAAGGACGCCGCTCGCCAGCTTCTCGCCAAGCTGGGCTATAAGAGCGACAAGTTCCTCGCCGGTGCCGGATCCTCGCCGCAGTCCTTTCTCGATCTCTTCGACTCCGGCCACGCCTTCGATCCCGCCAAAGCCCTCGTTCCTGAGTGGAAGACCGCGGACCTTCTCTTCCAGCTCACCGACCAGGAACTCAGCCGCGAGACCAGCCTCTTCACCGACACCTCGGTCAAAGCCGGCCTGCTCAAATCCTATGTCTTCATCGCCATCGAACTGAAAGGCAGCGACTACGCGCGTGGTAAATTCTCCGCCATCTCCCGGCAGATCAATCGCCTCTTCCCGATGCCCGTCATGGTGTTGTTCAAGCACCAGAACCGGCTCACCATCGCCGTCATCAACCGGCGGCGGAACAAGATTGAAGCCGACAAGGACGTCCTCGAAAAGGCCACCCTCATCCGCGACATCAACTTCACCCAGCCGCATCGTGGCCACCTCGACATCCTCGATTCGCTGGCATTGACCAATCTTGTCCATCCGCAAAAGAAGCCCATCAACGACTTCGACACCCTCCACGCCGCATGGGAGCAGATTTTCAACGTCGAACTGCTCAATGAACGCTTCTACCGTGAGCTGGCCAACTGGTATTTCTGGGCGCTCCCGCAAGTCGAGTTCCCCGCTGACCTCGAACCCGACGACGAGAAACGCCGCGCCACCGGCCTCATCCGCCTGCTCACACGCCTCATTTTCTGCTGGTTCCTCAAGGAGAAGGACCTCATTCCGGAAAAGCTTTTCCATCCCACCGACCTCGCCGAGATGCTCAAGGGATTCGATCCCGAGAGCGAAACCAGTTCCACCTACTACCAGGCCATCCTGCAAAACCTCTTCTTCGCCACGCTCAACCAGCGCATGGGCAACGATAGCAAAGGCCAGCCCTACCGCCGCTACGTTACGAAGGAGAAATACCAAGGAAAGAACAAGGAGCATGGCGTAACAACTCTGTTCCGCTACCCAGAACATTTCACTCAGTCGGACACAGCCGTCGCTCATTTCGCAGACATACCGTTTTTGAATGGTGGTCTTTTCGAATGTCTGGATAGAGAAGACCCTAATGACAAGAATCGCATGTTGCGTCTGGACGGTTTCACCACGGACGGAAAGCGCCCCCTCGTCCCCGATCGCCTCTTCTTCGACAACGGGGAAACCGCCGACCTCTCCACCGCCTACGGCGACACCAAGCGCAAAGCGGAAAAAATCACCGGCCTCATCCACATCCTGAATCGCTACAAGTTTACCATCGTTGAAAACACGCCCATTGATCAGGAAATCGCGCTCGATCCCGAACTCCTCGGCAAAGTCTTCGAAAACCTCCTCGCCTCCTACAACGAGGAAACCAAGACCACAGCCCGCAAGCAGACCGGCTCCTTCTACACCCCACGCCCCATCGTGGACTACATGGTGGACGAATCCCTCAAAGCCCACCTCACCCGCGCCCTCGTGGAAAAGGCCCGCATGAAGGAATCCGACGCCCGCGCCGGGCTTGACCTCATTTTTGCCTATACCGAGAAAGAGCACGCCTTCACCCCCGCCGAAGTCGCCACCCTCATCGCCGCCATAGATGCCCTGAAAATCCTCGACCCCGCCTGCGGCTCCGGCGCCTTCCCCATGGGCGTTCTCCACAAGCTCGTTTACATCCTCGGCAAGCTCGACCCCGACAACGACCGATGGAAGCACACCCAGCTCGCCAAGCTCGACTCCGCCCCCATGCGCGAGGAACTCGAACGGGCCTTCGCCGACAACAACGACGACTACGGCCGCAAGCTCTACCTCATCGAAAACTGCCTCTACGGTGTGGACATCCAGCCCATCGCCATTCAGATCACCAAGCTCCGCTTTTTCATCTCGCTCGTCTGCGACCAGAAGACCAACCGGAACAAGCAGGAGAACCACGGCATCCGCCCGCTGCCCAATCTGGAAACCAAGTTCGTCGCCGCCGATACCCTCATCGGCCTGCCCATCCCGGAACCCGACCTCTTTATCACAACATTGATCGCGCCAATCGAAAAGGAAATCGAAGATGCCTACCATGGGCACTTCAGCATCCAGCGGCGCGATCAGAAGCTGGCTTTGCAGAAGAAAATCAAAGTTCTCCGCCTGAAACTCGCGGACACCATTGTTAATGGTCTGGGAGCAAAACAAAATGCCGATATCACTCAGAAAGCAAGACACGTCGCCGAATGGGATCCCTTCGATCCGCAATCCACCGCCGACTTTTTCGATCCACACTGGATGTTTGGGCAATCCTTGAAGGACGGTTTCGACATTGTCATCGGCAACCCGCCGTATCTGCGAATTCAGGGAATTCAGCAGACGAACCCCAAAGCTGCTGAATACTACAAGGAGCATTACAGCGCCGCCACTGGCTCCTTCGATCTCTACGTCATCTTCATGGAGCGCGGCATGCAGTTGATCGGCAATAATGGCATCTTGAGCTTCATCAATCCCGACAAATGGGTGAACGCATCTTTTGGGCAAGGCATCCGGCGCTTCGCCATAGACCACCGCAATGTTCACAAGCTGATAAGCTTTGGTGCTCATCAAATCTTCTCCGCCTGCACGTATTCCTCGCTACTTTGGATGGGCCGGTTACCGGTAAGCGGACTTAAGTATTCCCGCATCGCTCCGGAGGAGTCGAAAGCCACTTCATTGGAAGACGAACTCTCCAAGCTTGAGCCATCATCGTTTGCTACCATTCCGTTTGATTCATTGTCAGACGAACCGTGGATTCTAGCCGCCGGGAAGAGCAGTGCGGTAATTTCGGCGATCCAAATTCACCAGAGAACGGCTGGCCAGATTTTCGCTAAAATGTTCCAAGGAATCGCAAGCAGCAAGGATTCCGTCTATTTCCTCAAAGGAGCCGTGGATCGAGGTTCCATTTGGGAAGCCACATCTTCCGAGTTGGGTGGGCGAATCAGAATTGAAAAAGGATTGGTTCGCCCGCTTCTCATGGGGGATCAAGTGCATCGTTTCGAGCCGATTCGAACCGATAATCTTGTCCTTTTCCCCTACTCGCTCACACAGAGTGATGAAGAAGACTCTGCTGAACTCATGAGTCCGAATGAAATTGAAGGTCTATTTCCGTATGGATGGCAGTATTTGCTCCGTTGCGCAGATGTTTTGAAAGGACGTGAGCGTGGACGTCTGCTCGGCGACGAGCGTTGGTATCGTTATATTTATCCGAAGAACCAAACGCTCTTTCGAAAACCAAAGCTCTTAGCTCCATACATTTCCCTCGGCGGGAATTTTACTCTCGATTGTCACGGTGAGTATTACACTACGACCACCCTCTACGGTTACATCAAGCACGACGCGGTCTGGGAGAGTTACGAGTTCCTGTTGGCGGTGATGAATAGCAAGGTGCTCTGGTTCTACCTGAGGACTTCCGGCAGCGTCCTTGCCAACGGATACTTCCGTTACAAGCCCGCTTACCTCCAAAACTTTCCAATCCCCGAGGTCAGCAAGAAAGCAGAGGCTATTACTTCAACCCTCGTAAAGTGTCTGCTTGCAGAGAAAGCTGACGGGACATTGTCTGGAGTCGCTGCCTTCCTCGAAGACCTCATCGAGGCCTGCGTGATGGAGTGCTACTTCCGAGAACACATGGCGGAGCGCGACCTGCTCTTCCACGACATCGTGGCCCCGCACCTCGCCGCGTATGATCCGGTGGCCAGCGAAACTCAGCAGCGCGATTTCCTCACCCGCCTGCACGCTACGTTTAACGCCCCGAGCCACCCCATCCGTAACCGCCTACTCCGCCTCACCGCCGACAGCCCGGACCTCCTCGCCGTCATCAAACAGGAGGGCCGCGTATGAAATCCCGCCTCCACAAAATCGAGATCCGTAACTTCAAAGCCTTCCGCGAGTTCACCCTCAATCTCGAAGGCCGTCACCTACTCGTTTACGGCGCTAACGGCTCCGGCAAATCTTCGCTCTACTGGGCGCTCTACACTTTCCTTCAAAGCGCTCGGAAGCCGAAGAACTCCATCGCCAAATACTTCGATCCCGTCGGACAGGAAAATCTCCTGAACATCCACGAACAGGCGGATGCAGTACCAAAGCCTGGCGAAATTGCCCTCACCCTTCGCGATGTCGCCACGAAGAATGACACCACCTACCGCATCAGCCAAGCCGACCACGGGACGCATCAACAACCAATCATCCTCAAAGGCGACCTCGCCAGCGACTTCATTACCTACCGCTTCTTTTTCGGCTTCTCCCATTTCCGTCATTCCAAGAAGTTGGATCTCTGGCCGCTTTTCGAGGAAGAAATCCTTCCATTCTGCGTCTCAACAGGGGGGAAGGTTCCCCTGGAGAGTTGGCAGGCCATCAAGTCAGGCATTGCGAATCCAGAAGGATACAGAGGACTCGCGGGAAGCTACGCATACGGCGGTTTTATCGCGGACACGAAAGCCTTTGCTGGAATTCTGCCGGGCATTGTGGACGGGATCAGTGCCGAGGCCCAACGTTTCTACGACAAGCATTTTTCCGCTGACGACCCTGCGAAGGTAACGCTCAAGCTTGGCGTCACGACACTCCCTTCCTACGACTTTGATTCACGAACATTCACGAAACCCGTTATCGAATTCGGAATCCAGGTTCCGGGCAAAACCATCACTCGCCCGCAGAGCTTTCTGAATGAGGCAAAGCTGACCCAACTGGCGCTTTCCGTCCGCTTCGCCGCCTCGCTGGTCAACCTGCACGAATCCGATCTCAAACTCCTCGTTCTCGACGACCTGCTCGTCAGCCTCGACATGAGCAATCGGATGAAAGTCGTCGAAATCCTCCTAACCGATGCCACGCTGTCCAATTACCAAAAGATTATTCTCACCCACGATCTCGGATTCTTCCGCGAGTTCCGCCGCACCATCGGCATGAGTCACCCCGATTGGAGTTTCATCCGCCTGGTTGGTGACCCGGCAACCACCATCACCTGCCAGAGCGAGAAGACCGAGCTGCAAAAAGCCGAAGAATATCTCCACGGCCACAGCCTCGACGAAGCCGCCATTTGCCTCCGCAAAGCGGCAGATGACCTGGCAAAGCGCTTCCGCGAGTGGACCGAGAAGAAGAAGCTACCGCCGGGCGAGTTTTTCACACTCACCGAGAACCTCCGCGCCGCGAAGAACAAGTTGCTGGAGAAGATCCCGACCCAGCTCTACGACCGCGTCCTCAACGGCACGCCCGAACCGCATCGGGAATACCTCATTCCCGCAAGTGATGATGATGTGGACGCGTTACCCGGCCTCGCCCCCGCTGACCGCGGCAAGCTCAAGAGTTCCCGCAAGTACCTCCGCTCCCTGCTCAAAGACGAGAACTGGAAGGTGATGGAAAACGTCAAACTGATCGATGAAGTCCTCAAAACCACCGAACGCGTCCTGAATCCCGGCGCCCACGGCGGCGGTTCCCCGCTCTACGAGCACGAAGTCCAAAAAGCCCTCGACCTCATCGCCAAATTGGAGAAATGCCTGCCGTGATTTAGCGATATGAGCGCCTATAAACCGAAAAGGGGTTCGACTATAATAACGCCCTAAATGAGACCATGTTGCTGCGCAGTCATGAGGCAGTTTACGCATTTGTCGGTCAACAACGAGGAATTTAGGTGTAAAACCATAGCATGGTTCGTTTTTCTCTAGCCGGGGTGTTCAGATTCCAGATTCCTGCCACCCCAACTCCCTGGCTCCCAAGCTCCTATCTTCTTCAGTCAAATTTTTCTGCCCGAAAATATTTCTGCAAAAGTTCTTTCGGATTTCCGTTTTCGCGCTTCGGACTTATTCCATCCTGTCCATCCCGTTCATCCTGTCTTTCGATTTCGCGTTTTTAGCCTGTTTCGCGGTTTGAAGGTTCCAACGCCTGGCTCCAATTTCCTATCTTCTTCAGTTCAATTTTTTTGCCAGATAATTTTTTTGCCATGTCTGCCCCCAGAAAAGGGGTTCGGAAAAGGGAAAAGGGGTTCGACCAGAAAAGGGGTTCGACTATAACAACGCCCTAAATGAGACCATGTTGCTGCGCAGTCATGAGGCAGTTTACGCATTTGTCGGTCAACAACGAGGAATTTAGGTGTAAAACCATAGCATGGTTCGTTTTTCTCTAGCCGGGGTGTTCAGATTCCAGATTCCTGCCACTTCGGGCAGGCATGAATGACGGGGCAAAATCCATTTTAATCTTTTCAGGGCCGGACCGGTTCGGTACCTTCGCCGCCTTATGTTCGATATACTGAAGGGACAGACCGGCACCGCCACAGAGAAGTTGATTCATCTGCGGAGGTTTCTTTGACGTGCCCGGATTGCAACAACGGCTTGGCGAAATTGAATCATTGATGGCGGCCGATACGTTTTGGAATAATCATGAGCAGGCCCATAAGCTGATCGAGGAAGCGAATTCCATCCGGCGCAAGATTGATCCCCTCGTCGCCGCCGAAAAGCAGCTTGACGATTTCAAGGTGCTCATTGAGTTGGGCGAGGCCGAGCCGGAAACGGCGCAGCTCAAGATGGAGCAGGAGATGGCGCGGGACATGGCCAAGTTCCTCGAGCAGGTGGATAACCTGGAACTCAAGATTTTCCTCACCGGCCCGCATGATCGCAATGATTGCATCTTCAGCATCAATTCCGGGGCCGGTGGCACCGAGGCCTGCGATTGGGCGGAAATGCTCTGGCGCATGTATCAGCGTTGGGCGGAGCGGCGCGGTTGGGAAGTGGAGGTGACCGACGTGCTGACCGGCGAACAGGCCGGCATCAAGAGTGTTACCATGGTGATTCGCGGCGAGAACGCCTACGGCTTTTGCAAAGCGGAGCGCGGGGTGCATCGGCTGGTGCGCATCTCGCCGTTTGATGCGAATAAGCGCCGGCATACCAGTTTCGCCAGCGTGGATGTCATCGCGGAAGTCGAGGCCGACGCGGATATCGTCATTCCGCCCAGTGAAGTGCAGATTGATACGTTTCGTTCCGGTGGCAAAGGCGGACAGAACGTGAACAAGGTGGAGACCGCCGTGCGCATCACGCATTTGCCCACCGGTTTGGTGGCGGCGTCGCAGGCGCAGCGTTCGCAGGTGCAGAACAAGGCGGCGGCCATGAAGCTGCTGCTCAGCAAAATGTACGCCTTGCGCGAAGACGCGGCGAAGGCGGAAATGGAGCGGTTCTACGGGGAGAAGGGCAGCACCTCCTGGGGCAATCAGATTCGCAGCTACGTTTTCCAGCCGTATCGCATGGTGAAGGACCTGCGCACCGGCGTGCAGACCAGTGACACCCAGGGAGTGATGGATGGCGATCTGGATGCCTATGTCAACGGTTGGTTGCGCGCCGGGGGGCCCATGAAGCGCATGCAGGGCATCAAGGACGAGGAGGAGTCGTGAACATTCTCGATACGATTGTTGCGCAGAAGCAGCGCGAGGTGGCGCAATTGCCAGCGGGTACGATTACTGGCGCGGAGCTAGCGGCCGCGATGGATCGGCGCGGACAACGGGATTTTCTGGCGGCTTTGCGCCAGCCCCGGCGTGGCCCGGTTGCGCTGATTGCCGAGGTGAAGAAAGCCTCGCCTTCCGCTGGGGTGATTCGCCCGGACTTCGATCCGGTGCGGATTGCCCGGGCTTACGAAGCCGCCGGTGCCAGTTGCCTGTCGGTGCTGACGGACGAGAAGTTTTTCCAAGGTTCGCTGTCTTATTTGAAAGCCATCCGTGAGGCGGTTCAATTGCCCCTGTTGCGCAAGGATTTTATCATTGATGCGCGGCAGATACTGGAGGCGATTGAATGGGGGGCGGACGCCATCCTGTTGATTGTGGCGATTCTCGACCATACCCGGCTGCGGCGTTTCCATGAACTGGCCACCCAGGCCGGTCTGACGGTGCTGGTGGAAGCCCATGACGAAGCGGAACTGGACCGTGCGCTGGCGGCAGGCGCCCAGTTGGTGGGGGTGAATAATCGCAACCTGAAGACATTCAAGGTGGACCTCGCCACCACGGAACGGTTGGCGGAACGCCTGCGGGCTGGCGCCGGCCACCCTGAAGCGTTGCTGGTGGCCGAAAGCGGTATTCATACCCACGACGATGTTCAGCGCCTGGCCCGCTGTGGCGCACGCGCTATCTTGGTGGGCGAATCCCTGATGCGCCACGCTGATATTGCCGGCAAAGTCGGGGAATTGTTGGGGGACGGCCACACGGGTTCCAAGTGACGCCCGGAATATCGGCTGAAGACGAGCATGAGCAATGGGATAATTTTACTATGAAATCCAACTTTACAAGCGGCGGCTGGGTTGTAACGTTTCCACCTATGACGATGATGAAACAAATTGTGGTTTTACTGGCGCTGGCCATGCTGGCGACGGGATGTCACACCGTGACGAATTTGACGCCGGCGCAGGTTTCGCGCAATACCAACGGGCTGTATAACCTGGAGATGATGTGGACGCACCAGGAGGCGGCGCTGCGCCCGCAAACAGTCAAGGCTTCCGTTATGGTCGGGCATGACTTTTATCCCATGGAGCGCACGCCGTTGCTGAAGGGACGTTATGAGGCGCTGGTTCCGATTCCCGCCAATCGCGATTCGCTATACTACCGGTTCAAGATTGATTTTGAGAAAAACGCCATTCCGGAACCGCGCGCGGAAAGTGTCCTTTCCCAAGAATACAAGCTCTCCATCATGGATCAGAAGTGAAGTGGTGGAAGTCGGGAGTTAGGAGTTAAAAGACCGCGTTGTACAGTTTGGAAAAGTCGCTGGTGTTCACCGGACGCGGATTGAACGGCACCGCCCATTGCTTTACCGCCTCATCGGTCAGCCCGGGGATCATTTTGTGCGGCACACCGCAAGCGGATAGGCTCCGGGGGAGTTTCGCATCCGCCAATAAACGTTCCAAGGCCTCGGATAACGCTTCCGGGGTATCCAGCATCGCCAGGCGCGCCAAATCAGTATAAATGCTCCGTGCGAGTGCCTGTTGCGCGTTGAACCGGATTACCGCTGATAACATCACTCCGGTCGCCACGCCATGGAGGACATTACAGTTGGTTTCCAACGGGTAGGCCGCCGCGTGTGCCGCACCAAGCCCCCCGCATTCCGCCGCCAATCCGGCATAGGTCGCGCCGAGCAGCATTTGCCCGCGCGCCTCGAGGTCGTCCGGGAACGTCATGGTCTTGAGCAAATTTCCATAACAAAGCCGGAAGGCTTCCCGCGCAAATAATTGCGCCAGCGGGTTGCGCTTGCGGGACACTGCGCTTTCCACGGCCTGGGCGATGGCATTCATGCCGGTCGCCGCCGTTACCCGGGGTGGCTGGGAACTGGCCAGCGTGGGATCGAGCAGCGCGGTTGGCGCAATGAGTTTGGGGTCGCGGCAAATCAGTTTGCACCGGGCCGACTCATCTACCAGGATCAGGGAAGATTGGCATTCGCTACCCGTGCCGGTGGTGGTGGGAATGGCAATCCATGGGCGCAAGGGGTGCGCCACCTTGTTGCTCCCGCAAAAATCTTTTATTTCCCCGCCATTGGTCAGCAACAGATTGGCCGCCTTGGTGACATCCAGCACACTGCCACCGCCGAGGCCGATAAAGCAATCGGGCTGTGCCTCGCGGGCGGCCTGAGAACACAGTGCCACATCGGTCACCGTGGGATTTTCACGCACCTGGTTGAATACCGTAACGTGGAGGCCGGCTGCGCGCAGGGTTTGCTCAACCCGGGCTGCATGTCCGGCTTGGGTCACGCCGGCGTCAGTCACCAGCAGAACTTTTTGCGCGCCATATTCTCGCGCCAGTTCGCCCACCCGATCCGCCGACCGGTGGCCAAACAATAACCGGGTTTTCAGGCTAAAATCATGCAGCGGGGTAGGGGCGTTGGCGGAGTGAAGCATCCCTGTCATGGGTATTGTGCCACCAATTCAATTTCTACCGCCGCGCCTTTGGGTAGCGCCGCCACTTGGATGGTGGAACGGGCGGGATGTTCCGTCGTGAAATAGCGCGCGTACACCTCGTTCATGGCGGCAAAGTCGCCCAGATTCACCATGAACACCGTGGTCTTGATCACGTGCTCAAATCCGAGCTTCTGATCGGCCAGGATGAGTTTGAGGTTTTCCAGGACGCGCGTGGTTTGCGCCTTGATATCCCCGGCAACCAATTGGCCGGTGGCCGGGTCTAGGGGAATCTGTCCGGAAGAGAACAATAGGTTTCCGGAGCGTACTGCATGACTATATGGACCGACCGGCGCAGCGGCCCCGGCGGGTTTAATGATTTGTTTCATATCGTTTGGGGAAATTATTTACGTTCTTCGTACCAGGCCATCTGGATGTTCTCCAGCACCTTCTCATTGGAGGCGTCAGCCGCGTCGCCAAAATCCTCCAACTCGCACACCAGTTTGTGCAGCTTCGGAAAACTGAGTTTCAGCGGATCCTGGTCGGGAAACTTATCCAGCAACGCCCAGGCGATTTCCTCATGATCTTTCCATGTCAGTTTCATCGGCCATGATAATTACGCTAACCTGCCTGGGTGTCAATGAGTGGTTGCGTGACGAGGGAATATTTTTCGCGTTTTTAATTCGTCAAATTATGTTGGTAGATACTTTTTAGGGGTGAACTATTAGGCGCTTTCTATGATGACACTGTCGTTACGGGTGGTTGCGGGATGGTGCTTGACTGGGGGGGACCGGATTTCTTTATGCCCAAACGGTCATCGCGGGTACGGTCAGTTTCTAACCTTGCAATGCCCGGTGACTTTTTGGATCATGCGCCTAACAAGATTATGAAATTAGGCACTCGTTTTACACTCGCACTGTCATTGGGGCTTCTCGTTGCCAACCTGACGGCTCAACCGGCCAAACCCGAGGTGCGTTCCGTCGAACCGGACGCGCGCTTTCAAATTCCAGCCACTGACGACGGCTTGGCCGGGGCCGGGCCCATTCGCCGTTACGATTGGTTTCGCAATCTATGGGCGCAGCGCCGCAGCGCCTGGGCCAAACGCGTGGAGCAGGATCAGAACTCACTGGTGTTCCTTGGGGATTCCATCACGCAAGGTTGGGGCGACAACATGGGGAACAACTTCCCCGGGGTGAAGGTCGCCAACCGCGGCATCAGCGGCGACACCACGCGCGGGGTGTTGCTCCGTTTGCAGGACGACGTGCTTGCGCTGCATCCCAGCGGGGTGGTGCTGCTGATTGGCACCAATGACCTGGAGGAACAGGCCGACCCGGAAGTGATTGTCGCCAATTTGAAACTGATCATTGCTGCACTGAAACAGCACAACGCCAAAATGCCCATCGTGCTGTCCCAGGTCTTCCCCAGTTCCGCCAGCAAGAAACGCCCGGCGGAGGCGATCAAGAAAATCAACCAGCTTGCCGCCGCCGCCGTCAAGGGCGACGCGCAGGTCATCGTGCTGGATACCTGGACCCTGTTTGCCGATGCGCAGGGCGACGCCAAGAAGGAGGAGTTCCCCGACCTGCTGCACCCGAACAAAATCGGCTACGCCAAATGGGCGGCGGCGCTTCGCCCCTTGTTTGCCACGCTGGATTTCCTGGAAACGGAAACCGACTCATTCACGCCAGAGCCAGGCTTTATCAGCCTCTTCAACGGCCGCGACCTGACCGGCTGGGGATATCGCACCAATAACTTCGATGGCCAGGTGACGAGCAGTGAAGGCCGGTACGTTGCCAAACGCGGCCGGCTGATTGTGACGACTCCGCCCGAGGGCCGCAAACTGGCGCAGCTTTACACCACGCGGGAGTTTCCAAAGGACTTTGTGCTCAAGCTGGAATTCCGCGCCACCCCCAACGCGGATAGCGGCGTATTCATCCGCAAGCCGCAACTCCAATGCCGCGACTACCTGCTGGCCGGCCCCTACAAGGCCCTGACGCAATACAAGCCGCAGGATTGGAACGAGATGATCATCACCGTGAAGGGCGACATCGCCTATTGCACCTGCAACGGCGAAGTGCTGGAAGCAGCGTTGAAATTACCGCCCACCGGCCCCATCGGCCTGGAAGGCGACCGCGGCCAGATGGAATACCGCCGTATCCGTCTGCAGGAACTGCCATAGGCAAACGGGGGGAGCATTCTCTGCCATGAGCCTGCTGGAAGTTCAAAATCTGAAAGTGCATTTCCCCGTGCAGCACGGCTTGCTGGGGCGGACGCCGGGACAGGTCAAGGCGGTGGATGGGGTAGCGTTTCACTTGGAGGAGGGCGAAACGCTGGGCTTGGTGGGCGAGAGCGGATGCGGAAAAACCACGTTGGGCCGGGCCATCATGCGCCTGATTGAGCCCACGGAGGGGCGGGTGATTTTTGCGGGCGAGGACATTACGCGGATGGCGGGCGCGGAACTCCGCAGCAAACGACGGCAGTTCCAGATGATTTTCCAGGACCCGTATGGATCGTTGAACCCACGCATGACCGTCAGCCGGATCATCGGAGAACCGATGGATATTCACCGGATGGCCACCGCGCCGGAGGAGCGCCGGGAACAAATCGCCCGGCTGCTGCGGGAAGTGGGGTTGGACCCGGCCAGCGCGGAACGGTATCCGCATGAGTTCAGCGGCGGCCAACGCCAGCGCATCGGCATCGCGCGCGCCTTGGCGGTGCGCCCGCAACTCATCATCTGCGACGAACCGGTCAGCGCGCTGGATGTCTCGGTGCAGGCGCAGGTGATCAATCTGCTCCAGGATTTGCAACGGGAGCATGGCTTGGCGTACCTGTTCATTGCGCACGACCTGGCGGTGGTGGAACACATCAGCCGCCGGGTGCTGGTGATGTACCTGGGCCGCGTGGTGGAGCTGGCGGAAGCCAAATCGCTGATCCGCGCGCCCAAGCATCCCTACACGCAGGCGCTGATTTCCGCCGTGCCGGTGGTGGACCCGGATTCCAAGCGCCCGCGCATTGTGTTGCCGGGGGATGTCCCCTCCCCGATTCATCCACCAGCGGGGTGTCCGTTTCATCCGCGCTGCGCGATAGCGGAAGCGCGCTGCCGCACAGAAGTGCCGGTGTTGCGGGAATTCACGCCGGAGCACTGGGTGTCGTGCCATCTCTGTCAGTGAGAGCGATATTAGCTCGCGCCATTCGGCCATGCGGCAAAAGGAAGCGTGTCCGTTGCCGTAACTGTAAGTGTTGCGGCAAACAAGGCGAATCATGTCACCAAGGCAACACCCTATACCTGCGGGCGGATGCAATCGTTGGTGATCAGGGTTTTGGCGTTGGGATACAACTCATAGGCTTGGCGCAGCACAAACAGATACTCCTCGCGGTAATCCCCTTGGAGGGCCTGCTGGA
>JBAXGN010000203.1 GCA_037139415.1 Verrucomicrobiota bacterium
CTGGGGTATGTGGGGCTGGGCAGCACGAACCGCGGCGGCGTGGCGCATTGGCAGGAGCTGGCGAATCCGGCGGATAAAGTGTATCCGAATGGGTTCACGGTGAATACCCGGCTGTTGCTGCCATAAAAGCGGAAAACCTTTTGCAGAAATAAGCCAAAACCATGGCAGAAATTGGAACTGCAATTGCCGGCTGAAAACGCGTGCGTCCGGCTTGCCAAGCGCCCGGTGGCGGGTATAATGCCGCGCACCATGAATGGAATTAATTGCATCGCTGTGTTGAAAGCGCTGAGTGAACCCACGCGTCTGCGCATTCTTCGCCAACTGCTCAAGGACCGGCGAAGCGTTAATGAAGTCGCGGAACAGCTCAAAGTGTCGCAATACAACGTGTCCAAACATCTGCGAATCCTCCGCGAGGCCGGGCTGTTGGAGGTGGAAAAGCAGGGCAAGCTGCATCTTTACACCGTAGCTCCGCGACTACGGAAACACCTGGAGAACAACGCGAACACCCTGGCGCTGGACTGCTGCACCTTCCGATTCGACAAGCTGCCCAAGTGATGGCTTCGGACTCTGTGGCCGCTCTGGCTACGCCAGCAGAGAATGATGAAAAAGACCCTGCTTCACCTTTTGATCGCCGCCTGCACGGTGATTGGTTTTTCACTCGCGGTCTCCGCGCAAACGAACTCTCTGCCTGTCCCGCCTGGCGTTCAGGCCAATGAAAAACAATCGTTGGTTTTGACGTCGGGCAAGTTCCTTCACCCGGGCCTCTATCATAGCTGGGGAACGCTCACCATGTTCAGAGGGGCGGCGGAGTGAGCCCGCGAATAACGCCAATGACGCAAATAAAAGACAGAATAACTTTATGAAAACAACCATTCTCAGTCTCCTAACGGCCGCCAGTCTTTCGCTGGCTTCCGGAAACCTGTTGGCTGCCGAAAGCCAGCGCGCTTCGACTGGGCAACAGGTCATCCTGCTCAAGCTGGACGATGTGGTCGCTGCCAAAAGCGGGGACGCCCCGGTCTCTGCCCGTTGGCAGCGCATCGCCAATTTCATTGAGACGAACCAATTGAAGGGGGCCTTTGGCATCATCGGCTCCTCGTTGGAAACCGACAACCCGGCTTACTTCAAATGGATCAAGGACTTGGACCAAAAGGGAATTATCGAGTTTTGGAATCACGGTTACACGAACCGTAATCCCAAAGACAAATCAGGCGAGTTTGAGCTGGGCTCGGCGGCCGAGCAAAAAGTCATCCTGGAAAGAACGCAGCGGTTGGCCAAGGAAAAGCTCGGGCTTACCCTGCGGGTTTTCGGCCAGCATTATAGCGGCGTCACCGAGGAAACGGAAAAAGCCCTGAACGAAATCCCGGATAATCAAATCTGGCTGTATGGGCCGAAGAATTCACATTTTTACAAGAAGCATGCTTTTGTAAGGATCATGGGGCTGGAGAATCCCACCTTTGTTCCAGACTTCGAGAAGTTCAAGGCCACCTATGAGCGGGTTGGCGCTTCGCAGCCGATGCTGGTATTGCAAGGTCATCCCGACCAGTGGAACGACGAACGCTGGGCCGGGTTCGTGAAGATCATCGAGTTTCTCCAGTCGAAGGGTTGCGTGTTCATGAAGCCGTCCGAATATCTGGCCAGCCGTTCCAAGGCCGGGGGGCAGTAAAAGAAAACAGCATGGTCAGCCGTCGAACTCATCGCCAGTGTTTTTTTAGCCACAGCTCTCCTCTGTGGCCGGATGGGCCGCGATGGAATTAAATTTTGGCTCGCGTTGCAACGAAGGTTGACAAATCCCAGCTAAAGCTCATATTGCTTGCATTGCATACATTTATTACAATGCACACTCTATGACCAGCAATAGTTGTACAATCAGTCTGCGGGTGCCGGTGGAAGTCCGCCGTTCCCTCGAACGGATGGCGCGGCGTTTCGGACGGACCCTGGGTCAAGTTGGCGCGCGCATGGTGGAGGAGCAAGTGCGCATGGCCGAATTTGGCGGGATCGAATTCCGGGACACTGCCGGGGGACGTGAGGTATTTATCCGGGGGACCCGGCTTAAAATTTGGATGGTGGTCAAGGTCGCACGTCAGTTTGGCGGAAATCCCCAAAAAGCTGCGGCTCACTTCGGAATAACCGTGGCCAAAATCACGTCGGCCTTAAACTACGCCGAGGCCTTTCCTGATGAGATCGAGGCTTCCATTCAGGATAATGACGGAATAACCTTTGAGGCATTGAAACGTGTGCTGCCTGGCATCACCCATTCAGAGAACGAAAACGGAGCGCATCAGCGGCGCAAAACTAAATGAAACTGCTGTTGGATGTCCATGTGCCCGCTGCGGTTGCCCGTGAACTGCGACAACGTTCTCGCGGATTGTCCGTGGCGCATTTAAGTGAATGGCGGGTGGGCCAGTTTCTGGCGGCCACCGATGAGGAAATTTTGGCGGCAGCTCAGGAGGAAAAATGGACATTGGTGACTTATGATCTCAAAACCATTGCGCCACTGTTGCGCCGTCTTGCAGACGAGGAAATCGCTCACTCAGGGGTTGTGTTGGTGGACGACTCATCCATCCGACAGTCCGATGTTGGCGGCTTGGTGAATGCGTTAGCCCGGCTTTGGAAGCACGCGGGCCAGACAGATTGGGGTAATCGCGCCCATTTCCTGCAAAGTGTGAAACGCCCAAACTGAGCCGCACGGATGATTGGCCGCTGCCCAGCCGTTGAATATGCATCACATGAAATTGATTAATCCACAATCCGGATCACGAACCGTGCGTGCCGTGGGTTGTTTTGCTGTTCGCCGCCGTCCTGCTGGCCGCGGAGCTGACAGCGCAACCGGTTTTCGATCTCAAGCCCAGGTTGCCCGCAATTCCGCAAAAAACGATTGACGCCGCAATTGCCGTCAAGCTGATGCGTTTCAATCGCGGCGATCCCGGCACAAGCCGATTTCGATGCCGCTTTGTGCCATCGTATCTGCCGAAATAACCTTGCTTTTTCGGTAGGCCGGTGTTAATTAGACTTTACGCGGCGGAACCGGTGTTTTGGGGGTGCCATGGCACAGGCCGGAAAGCGGCGGTTATGAACGCACGACTCAATAGTGTTGTATGCCAGAATCGTTTTATGTAAAGCGAGTCGCCTGGCCGGCGTTGTTCTTCACCCTGCTGGTTTTCGGCGCAACGCCAGACGTCCGCGCGCAAGCCGCCGCGATTCAGGCATCCACCCCAGAGCCGCTGGCCCAGGGAATGCGGGTAATTTTGAATATCGCGCCCCCGACGCTTGAGGCCGCGCCAGCCCCCAATGGGCAGACTTACACCCGCTTAGTCCTTAAGGGCGTGGGCATGGAAAACGCCTATGGCAAGCCGGCACTGCCCGTGCTGCACTATACGTGCGAGGTGCCTCCGGGCATCCACGTGGTGGCGGTGGCGGACGCGCGCAAGCTGCGAGAATTCAAGGTAGATCAGCCGCTTTGGCCGCACCAGAGGCCCGTCCCCAAGGTGGCAAGCGTTGTGCTGCCGGGAGACTTCCTGGTGGATGCGGATGCCTATCAGGGTGATCCGAGCGGGGAATTCCAGCAGGCGGAGAACGGCGTTATCCAGGTTGTGCAGTACACCCAGCGCGGTAAAACGTACGTGGATGTCCTGACGCGCCCCTTTGCGTATCAAGCAGCGGGGGGGATCGTGCGTTACCCACAAGAATTGGCGCTCACCCTCAGCTATGTCGCCCCGGATTTACCCAAGGCCGCCGGTCCGAGGCTGGGGCGGATTGTGGTGCTGGACCTCATGCTGCAAGGCCAGGCGGACTTGGATTGGCTCACCACAGAAGGGTATAATTTTGAGCGGCGCGGCGTGGATCATGTGGAAATTTTCGCCACCGAGGCCGAGGTGCAGGCGTTGAAGGATGCCGGCTTTGACGTGGTGGAAACCGGGCAGCAACCAGCCCCAGCCCCGCAGGCTGAATCAGGAGCCAAGGGCTTGGGCACCAATTATCATACGTACGCAACGCTGACATCGGAATTGCAGCAGTACACGAATCGTTACTTCAATTATTGCCGGTTGTATTCCATCGGACGCACGGGGCAAAACCGGGATTTGTGGGCGATGAAAATCACGGCAAACCCGGACGCCACCAATGGCGCGCTCAAGCCACGCGTGAGGCTAGCTTCGACGATACATGGCGACGAACCGCTGGGTGTGGAGATGTGCCTTTATCTGGTGGATCAGTTGGTGACGGGGTGCGTGACGAATACGCGCATTTCCAATCTGGTGGCGACGACGGAAATATGGATATTGCCGCTGGTCAACCCGGATGGCTTGGAAGCTGGTACCCGATACAATGCCGCGGGCTTCGATCTGAACCGTTCCTTTCCGTCGGGCGGCGGCGGTGGGTTGGGCAATCCGTTGTTCGGCCCGCAAATGACCACCTACGGCCGTCCCATTGAAGTGGCCGCCTTGATGCAATTGGCCACCAACCACAGCTTTACCCTGGCGGCGAATTTTCACGGCGGCTCCCTGGTGGTCAATTATCCGTATGACGATGATGACCTTGGCAGTGTCAATTCCCCATCGCCGGACGATGGTTTATTCCGGGTACTCTCAAGGATTTACGCGTCCAACAATCCGCCGATGTGGGTGAGCGCCAGTTTCCCGCAGGGTGTGGTAAATGGCGCGGCTTGGTATGTGGCGGTCGGCGGGTGGCAGGATTGGAGTTACCGATACGTGGGATGCAACGAGGTGACCATTGAGATTTCCGATAACAAACAACCGACGGTCAGCCAGATTCCCCAATTCTGGAATGATAACCGGGAAGCCATGCTCAGTTACATTGAATCGGTTCAGACCCGCGTATTTGGCGCCATCACCAACGCGGCCACGCTTCAGCCGGTGTATGCCGCCGTCAAGGTGTTGGGGGCTGAACACGGGGTGTTCTCCGATCCGCAGCAGGGGGATTACCACCGCATGGTGTTGCCAGGCACGTACCACCTGTTGTTCACCGCGCCGGGTTATGGGTCGCAAATCATCTCCAATGTGGTAGTGCAAGCGGGCCAGCCAACCCGGTTGGATGTGCAGTTGCAGCCTACCAGTCATCCGGCAGAGCGAATTCTGTTGGTCACCACCGATACGCTTAGCAACAGTCTGCCCGCGCTGGTCGCACGCAAGCAGGCGGATGGTTTCGCGGTGCAATCCGTGGTGGTGCCCGTCGGCTCCAGCACCAACCGCATTCGCACCGCCATCCGCGACGTCTTTGCGCTGTTTCCGGCGGAGTACATCCTTCTGGTTGGGGATGTGGATCAAATCCCGGTGTGGACGGATGGCACGGCGGATTTCACACATCCCACTGATTTGCCGTATGCCTTGATAGATGCAGGTGAGACCTGCGCCAATTACCTGGGCAAAGACGCGGTACTCGGACGCATCTCGCTAAAAACGTCCGCGGCGATTGCCGAGTTTACGCAGAAGCTTGATGCCATTGCCCGTTCGCGCACCAACCGGACGTATGACCTCACTTGGGTGTCCAATGGCCATAATGTCTCGGAATACGCCCAAGCAGAACGCGGGCATGAGTATTGCATCTCCAACTGCGTGCCAGCGAGTTACAACGCCACCCGATTTTTTCAGGGAATCGGTACTGCCGCCGGGTTAAGCGCGCATATCAATGCCGGCACGGATGGCGTCATTTATTCCGGGCACGGCAGCGAGTTCTTGTGGGAGGGATACAGCTACAATGCCAGTGCGCTGGCGGGACTGAACAACGTGAATAATGTCGTCATTGTTCTGGCGCACTGTTGTGTCTCCGGCAGTTTTGATATGGATGTGTGCGTGGGCGAGGCCTGGCTGCAAACCTCCGCACGGGGCGCACTGTATGTGGGAGCCACGGATAACACGTATTGGGACAATGACGAGGCGATGCAAAAAGCGGAATTTGACGCCATGCGTGATAATGCCGGCCTATCCGTGGGCCGCGCGGTGGACCAGGGCCTTTACCAAGTGCAGCAACTATACCCCACGGATGCGCGCTACTATTACACGACGTACCATAACCTCGGTGATCCAACGCTGGTCTTGCTGGAGACCGTGGCTGGTCCGCTCGCCTTGCGCACAACGAATCTGGGACCAGCGGTGCTGGGCGGAACCTATTCAGAGTCCCTGCTTGCCGTGGGGGGAGTACGCCCGTTCACGTGGAGTGTGGTGGCCGGGCAGTTGCCCGCCAATCTAACCCTTAATTCCGCCAGCGGCATCCTCTCCGGAGTTCCGGCGCAGACGGGTACCAATCAGTTCACGATTCAGGTCCGCGACAGCAGTCCCACGCCGCAAGTGGTCAGACGTGCCTTGACGCTTACGGTGCTGGATCAAAGCGCGCAGTTCAACCTCGCCCTCGACACCGCCAACCAAACGTGGGCACCCGGTGGCAGCGCGGCGTGGTTCAGTCAAACCGCCATCACGCATGATGGAACCGACGCGGCGCAAAGCGGGGCCATTACCGACAGCCAGGAGACCTGGATTGAGACGACGATGAATGGCCCGTGCTCGATGAGTTTCTGGTGGAAAGTATCCTCGGAAGGCAATTACGATTTTCTTGAGTTTTATCTGAATGGAACCTTGCAAACCAAGATTAGTGGCGAAGTGGATTGGACGCAGCAAACCATCGCGTTGCCTGCGGGACAGCAGACCTTGCGGTGGCGCTACAGCAAGGATTCTAGTGTCAGCAAGGGGCAGGACGCCGGCTGGGTGGACCAAGTAGCCTTTTTCAATCACCCCGTGATTAGCCAGGCGCCTGATAACGTGACCGCAACGCTGCACACGCCGGTGAATTTTCAAGTGATTGCGACCGGCTCAACCCCATTGTATTATCAATGGTTTTTGGATGCGGCCCCCATTGCCCGGGCAACCAATGCCACGTATGGCATCAGCTCGGTAGCCTATGTCCATGCCGGACCTTACTCGGTGGCGGTGTCCAACGCGAATGGTGTGGCCATCAGTCCGCCGGCCAAATTGACGGTGCTGCCGCCCGGTTCGATGCAGAACAGCAATCTCATGGTGGCCGGTGTGATTTCCATTCCTTTGCTGGGAACCGCCACCCCGTATCCATCCTCCGTGGTGGTCGCTGGCCTGACGGGCAAAGTGCAAAAGGTGTCCGTCACGTTGAGCAACCTGACGCATTCTTATGCGAAGGATTTGCAGATACTGGTAACCAACCCGGCTGGCAATGCGGTCCTGTTGTTGGCGAACATCGGAAACACCTTATCCATCACTAACGCCACCCTGACGTTTGATGATGCAGGCGCGGCCATGCCGATCCAGTCGGCGGTGGTTTCGGGCACCTATCGGCCGGCGGGTGTCACCAATCTGCTCGTGATGCCCAGTCCGGCGCCCACTGGTGCTTATGCGACCAACGTGTCCGCGCTGACCGGGGGTACCCCGAATGGCACTTGGAGTTTGTTTATCAACGATTCCGCTTTGGGTGACAGCGGGACGCTGGATGGCTGGAGTTTGAATATTGTCACCACCCCGGAGGTTACTCCGCCCGCGTTGGTTTCTCCCACGGTTGCAGCCGGGCAGTTGCGGTTTAACTTGCGGCCGGAAAGCGGGCGAACCTGGGTGATCGAGTACAAGGATGGGATGAATAAACCCACCTGGCAGACCTACCAAACGTTGTCCGGAGACGACACCCTGCACACCATCAGCAACCTTTGCACAGGTGTTCCCAATCGGTTTTTCCGGGTGCGGATGCAGTAACGGCCTCAGGTTTGGCTGGCCAGCACCGCTTCCACCTTGGCAACCATCTTGGACGGTAAAAACGGTTTGGGTATAAATACGACCTTGTTTGCCAACAGCCAGTCTTCGATGTCCTGTTCGGCGATATAACCGCTCATCATGATGGCGATTATCTCCGGGCGGTCTTTGCGCAGAAGGTCTATCAGGTCTTTACCATTCTGGGTACACTCCAAGTTAAAATCCGTCAGCACCAAAGCAATGTCCTCCCGGTGTTGTTCCCATAACGTCAGCGCTTCCTGAGTGGTTCCGCAAAGCAACACTTTGTATCCCGCCTTGCATAAAACAAGATTGGCAAGGGTACGAACCCGCACCTCATCTTCTACCAGCAAGATGGTTCCCCGATTCGTCCGGTGGCGCGGTCCGTTACTCATAACATTGCTTACACTAATATAATGATTTTTTTTCGTTTGCCAAGTTGGAACCATGGCTTCAGGAGAAGGCGGCAGGTCTGCATCAAGCGCGTTGGTGCGTTACGAAAAACACGAGGTGGGCAGGGTCTGTGGTTCCATAGGAGATAGAAGCTGGGCGTCAGGAGCCGAGGAAAACTGGACCAAAACTGGACCGTTTCTGTACCGTTTTTGATTTTTCGCGGTGCAGTTTGATTGATGGAATTTCTGTAAATCATTGCACAGTCGAATGATGTGAAGTTTCATAGGTTGGCTCAGGTATCGGCGACGAAAAGGGGTGGTGCAGTTTTTGGAAATTGTGTGAAAAATGTGGAGAAAATGGTTTTTTGACACAATTTTGACGCAAGTCCACCGGGAAACTTTTGCAAAAATATTGGCTGGCATAAAAATAGATCTTGGTTTGCGCTGCGATGGAACAGATAGGCCGAATAGGAAAGGAGAATGATTCGCGAGGGTCCGCGAGATCAGCGGGCAGACTTTGTATATATCATTCACAGGAACATCATAACATGGGTTCGGCAAGGGCGGTTGCCTCTGGGAGGAGAATTCGTGCAGAAAATTACGGGCGAAAATGGCGACAAAACTCAGGCTTCGGTTTTGAACGAAATCACCTGTAAAAATAGACCTTCCAGGTACTGGGCCATGTGAAAAGCTGGCATCTTGCCTGGGCTGTAGTCGCCACCTGTAAAACCTGAACTATGCGAATGAACCGTTAATGAATGCCACCGACGCAGCGGCGGGACATTCTCATTAAAGTCCCTCAGGTTGCTAATTGGTAACTGCGCTTTTACGGTAGAGCTTGGGGAAGCCCGCTTAAATTGCAGGAGTTATTCCGGAGCCGTAATCAATCCGGGAAAATATCAGCCATTCGGCACTTCAACCGCTTGCAAATCTGCTCCAAGGTTTTCAGCGTCACATTTTGCTCCCCGCATTCCAAGCGATGGATGGTGACATACGAAATACCCAGCTTCCGCTCGAATTGTTTATAGGTCAGCTCGCCGCGTTTTTGCCGCAGGAACCGTCCAAGCTGTTGATGAAACGTCTTTGCCACGCTTGAGATGCAGCCGCCAGCCTGATTTTTGTGCTTGCTTCGCATCAGCGCTGGGGTTAGGCTCCCTTCTATGAGCACACGACATGAAAATATTTTTAGCCGAGCCAAAAGCGATGCTCCCTTACCGCCACGCGATAAGTGAGAACATGAACCGTGCCACAAATCAAATTCCTATTAGGAGAACATCAACCCTTGCTTGCAAAGAAACTTACGTTGATGGAAGCGAACATGATGCAAGTATTAACGGCGCGGAAAGTGCCGGATGTGATTCGGCGAACCGACCACGCTTCATTTAGTTTGTCTTATTCTTGGTGAATTTATGGATTCTCTTGGCAAATTCAAGGCTTGGTATCAAGACTTTTGGAATAAATTGTAAAGTGACCCAAATCTGGCCTCGCTTAGAACCGAATTGGAAAATCTGATTCGGTCTCATCCAGCGGATAATCAAGACGCCCCTGCTAAATACGTCGCAAAGCAAGGTTATCCCAGTGGTTCGTTGGAAAGTTGTGCCGATTCATTCTGCAAAAGCAACGCCCTGAAGGGGGAACTCGGCGGCGTAAAACCGGGACAAATCTTGGGAACTTTTCGCCTGAAGATAGACTTCATAACGGTCTTGGCCAAAAGGCTCCGCACGAGGTTCCCAATAGCAGAAAGTCGGATGATGACATGGTGTGAGTGGACTCACGCTCAATTGGAAGAATCCCTGCCTAAACTCGAAATGGCCGTAGAACCGGTTGCAGATACTTTGATGTGGAGCTACGTTAACCCGAAAAACCCAACCAATCCGTTCTCGGGGCTTGATATATCGCACTTGCCATGCACCTTGGGATTGCCTAATCCAACCGCTGCACGGGTGGCCTTTGCGCATGCGCCTTCCGATTTGGATGCGGTAAAGAAACCGACGGTTTTGGATGCCGGGATTGACAATCTGCAATGGATTCCAGGGGGCAAGACAAAACCGCATTCACCATGTTCCAAGAATTGCAAGGGCCTACCCGAATTCATTCACCATCCGGTTCGATACATGGATATCAAACTTCATTTCATCAAAGTAATATGAGCACTACTGAATTTCCCGATCTGAAGCAGGCCATTTTTGACGCATCCAAGCACGAGCCCGATTTCCGTGAAGGGGGCTCAAGATTCTTGGTTTTAGCCCAGCTTCTCGCCGGGTTGCCGCCCAATAATCCAATTGTCAGCAATTACATAGGGCAACTTGAAAACCTGTTCCGCGACACCCCAGATTGGCCTGCCGAAACGGTCGAAAATCTTTGTTTCTTCATCGAACTTTCGCGCATGCCGAGCGACCGCGTTACCGAGTTCGTAAATTCAATATTGGAATCGAAATTTAGAGAAGAAGACTCTGACACGGTTAGGAAACGCGGTCTACTGATTCGTCTGCTGTCCGGAATAGGTCGGCCGTTGAGCGTGGAACAATTGGACAAGGAAGATTGCCTGAAAAAAAATTGGCCCTGGATGTGGATTGACGCGGTTGAGCCCGTCAATTGGGAAAAAGCAAGGGATCACATCGGCGCAACATTGAAAAGAGAAAAGGTTGCCCTTGGTTTGGCGGCCCGGTTGCCTTACTTGCGTGATCGATACGGAAAAAAGGAGGTTGGCGCCGACCATTCGAGGTTGACCGTTGGATTGAAGCATTGGCTCAAGATCTTGCAAGGGATTGAACGGCAAAAACTGGTTGACTGGTGTGTGTTAGACAATATTGAAATCCCGCATGAATTTGAAGCGTTGGAAGGTTTGAGAGCCTTCATCGAAGGTCTAAGGTTCTCTCAAAACCTCGGGATTTCCTCAGATGCCTTCATAAAGGAGGTCCACACATGAAATATCTGGAAACGGCGATCAGTAAGGCGCCGGAAGGCACAATTCCTTATGGCGGAAAATGCATTCAGTTATTGCACATGTTTTTTTCCGCATTGGGATACTGCTCTCAAAGGTATCTTACCGACAAGCCTATTGATCTAGCGGAAGTCTCGAAATTTTTTAAAGCTCTTGATGAGAAGCGACATGCTCCTAAACGTAAAGATACTCACTTATCCGCGTTAATCGGGGGTGTCTTACGACTAGCCGCGCTGACAGTATGCCGGTTTAAAGAAATCCAACGAACAGCTGATTACCCGAAAAACCGGCATAGCCTTCTTGTGCCATCTCCTCTGTCTTTGTTATACGACTCATTGATTGTTCCGAACGAGCCAGCTTCTAAAGCCTATGCTCTCACGGCATGCAAGAGACTTATTTTCATCCGTCTCGGAGTGTATCCAAACGCCGGACAAATTGGAAAGCCATGGAAAACGGTAGATATCGATCAGATCGAAAGCGAGTTAGAAGGACAACGAAAGTACTTTGTTCATAGGGACAATGTGCCTATTGGAAGCAATGATGAAGCAGAAATGCTGCAACATATTCTCGCGATGAAGGGGGTATACTGCCTCAGGTTCGGATCGTGGGGAAAGAGCAATAAGCGGCAACTCAAGACCCGGTCGGAACTTGCGGAGGTTGTTCGTCTCTTTTTCGCTGAAAAAGACATCCGGGGTATGGTAAATTTTAGCGGGCAACGCGAGTGTGCGTTTGAGTTCCGGATGTCGCCGACAGTTGACGAGGAACCAAGGGCGCTAGACGTAGTCAACGAGATTGCAGGTATCCCCATTCCGATTCGCGGAGCGGACACGATTTTCTACGGAGGATTACGAACGTCGTTTGACGGAAGTCTCGTAATTAACGTTAGCGGCGCAGCTGGAACCGGGAAGACTTCGCTGGCTTTGGCTACCGGCGTCACTTTCTCCCCTTATGGCACTCATTGTTATTATATTTCAACCGAGGAAACGGAAGAGGACTTGAAGATAAGGCTTAAGTCTTTGTTTCCGGCATACTTGCGAGGGTTATCCATTCAACAAAAAAACTTAAATTGGTTTCACGTTGCGGACCTGAGGCCGACCGATCAGACCGAGACGTCGCAAGTTGAACGCGAAGAGAACTACGGCGAAAACCATGATGCAGAGCAAGATTCCATGCTGGCGAGACTCAATCGACATCTTGATTGTATTCGGGTACTGATGGGGGACGTATTCAAAGACGATGAAGAGAGAAGAAAATCCGCCCAGACCGTCTATATCCCAGCAATTTGCCCGTTAATTGTCGTGATTGACAGTGTATATGGACTCACAGATGGGAAGGATACTGAGCAGATTGACGCTCTTTCTGAATTCGTTGACAGATGCAGAAGATTGAGAGCGCTAGTCTTCGTGCTTTCAGGCGAGGAATTGCCGCGCCACAGTCGACTTTCATACATGGTTGATATCCTCATCAAGTTAAGTTACAGGGATACGGAAAATGAAGCAATCAAGCCCGAGCGGATTCTACAGCTTGCAAAGACGCGGTTTCAACTCTCCCGACCCGGTGCCCATGTCTTCCACATGTCGGATCGGGATGCATTCCGAATCTCTCCGCAACTTTCTTCCCAACTGGACAAAGAAGAACAACAAAGTCTTACATTGCCTGATGAAGGACAACTGATTAACACGTTCAATTCGGGAATCGATCTTCCCTATGACAAAACGTTCTTTGAGCTGGCAAAGCCGAGGCATTTCTTGGATTTATACGCCTACTCACACATTCTGTTACATGGTCACGGGAGTTCAAGCAAATCATGGTTGGCATTGAAGGTTCTTCTGACTCCGATCCAGGTTGGCAAGGATTATAAAGGCGTGGGTGTGGAACCTCGGCGCGTCTTGACGGTGTCTTTCTTATATCCGAAGGCATACTACAAGCGTCTGGCGGCGAGGAAGACGATAGCGGAAAAGGGGTCGGGAATTGAGGTTCTTGCGTTTTCACCCGGCTTTTTGCGTCCCGAAGATCTGCTCGGGAAAGTCGCTCGCTGGATCGAGGCCGCCGAGCTTGAAGGCAGACCTTACACCGGGGTTCTTCTGGATGGCATCCATAATGTATTCTTGGCTTTTCCGTTGATACAAGATAGGGAAATGTTATGGCCCACATTATATCGCATGCTTTCGATAAAGAAGATGACGATTGTAACTACTTTTACAAATTTTGTACTTGACGGACAGGAAAACTTCAAAACTCCAGAGGAAAAAGAGATCGAGAGGCGGGGACAAACGCCACTTTTGCACGCTTTGGTCCAAGGAGCTGATTTCTATTTGACAATTCAGAAGATCCCGACCAAAGGGAACACCGATTATCCGGATTGCATCTTGCGTGGGCGTGAATGCATAGGCAGACAACTGGTCCCGGATCATGTTCTCTTGTGGGATCGTCGTATGGGAAGACTTTCCCGCCCGATGGTGGAAAAACTAAAGGAGGGCAACCGCCCCCCTGTCAAAACTGGTTCCTCTGGCAAAGAGCAGCTATTTAGTCCTAGCTCCCCTTTGGTTGATATTTTCAAAGAGCAGAAATGAGCCGCAGAAAGACAGATTTCTCCCCGACGGCAATTGACTTGTTTGCGGGTTGCGGTGGTTTAACCGAGGGATTGAGCCATGCCGGATACAAAGTCCTTGCGGCTGTCGAGATGAATGAGTTGGCTGTGGAAACTTATCGCGCCAACCACAAATCCGTTCATGTCGAAGCCAAGGACATCTGTTTCGTTTCACCTAAGAAGCTTCTTCGGGAAATTGGATTGAAACGGGGTGAACTCGACCTATTGGCAGGTTGTCCGCCTTGCCAAGGATTTTCGAGTCTCCGAACATTAAATGGTAGTCGGACAATACGCGACAAGCAGAACGACCTCATATATCAATTCTTAAAATTCGTTCGCATATTGCGCCCGAAGACGATCATGCTGGAAAACGTCCCTGGCCTAATGACTGATCGTCGGTTCAAAGAGTTTATCCATGATATCAAAATACTGGGATATAAAAATCCGGTTTTCGGCCTTTTCAATGCAAGGGATTACGGCGTCCCTCAAAGGCGGCGGCGGCTAATTATGATGGCGAGTCGACTTGGGAAGGTTGTGGTTCCGAAGCGAACCCGAAAGACCAGAACGGTTCGGGATGCCATCCAACATTTGCCAGCAGCTGGCAATAGCGGCGATCCTCCTCCGGTCCCTGAACCGATCCAAACCGCGGGTGGGACGGAACCAAAACCAGCCAT
>JBAXGN010000204.1 GCA_037139415.1 Verrucomicrobiota bacterium
TGCCGGACAATCATGACGCTTGTGATCAAATTCATCGCAGGGAACATATAAGGGTTGTTCTCAGCATTATACGTTCTGCGCTGTTTAATCGTTCCCGTCGTTCTATTGTTTTATGCGCGCTGTCAGCCAGGGAAGAAGGCCAAAGTTTCCCGCTACGCGGTTGATTTGCCGTGGCCGCTGAAGCGGCCTTTTGAACCCACATCATACGGTAAGTGCGTTTCCTAGCGACGCGGTGCAGCCGAAGGCTCGCTGTGTAGGTACTCCAATTCTGTCCGTTTGCCAACACAGCTCATCTCAAGTGGCGCTTACGCAAGCTTCAGCGCCAGCACCGCTTAACCGCCTATTTTTAAGCGAATCACCACAAATCACCAACCAACCGAAGCGAACCGGGAGAGGGACCACGATCAGTCAGCGCCGTCCTCGCCTCCATGTCACTTGCGACGCAAGCGTCGCTGCGTGCCATTCCGTCTGCGGGAGCACGGGAGCCTGGCCTGGCGGGGCGTTTTCCTCCGGCGGCGTGCTCGTGCGCGGCGGACGTAAACGTCCGCTGTTTCGCGCACGGGCAACGCCGAAATCAGTCTGCGCCTGCTTTGACACACTCCGTGGCCACCGGCGGGCCTTCACTCCACTGGCGTTCCGTTACGGCTCGCCGACGCAGCCCGCAGAGGATTCGCGTGCCCCCACGCCCCATTGACGTTTTCCCCTGGTGTCGCAAGCCTCACTTCGGCGGGGCAGTAACGGCGTCCTCCCTTGTCGGACGCCAGCCCCTTCTCGCGAGCCTTGCTCCACCCCCATTGGAGGGCCAGACTCCCGCAGACTCTTCGCCTACATTCCACTCCATTTCGCGACGCATAAGCTACACGCGACGCTACATTTCGTTCCATTCCAGCTACGAGTCAACGGGAGACTGGCAAGAAGCACCCCCCGGCGGCGTGATCATGCCCGGGCGCGGCGGATGTAAACGACACATCCGCTATTTCGCGCACGGGCATCATCACTGCCGCCCCCAATATTAGTCTGCCCTGCACGCAAAACCCAGCCCTGGCTTAACCCTTACCCGTTCCCTCCTCTCCATTCCGGAGAGGGGGGAACCTTTACCCACTATGAAAACCCCACGCCACCACCTCGCCCGCGTCCAATCCCGCGAAGCGGTCCAACTCGTGCGCCACTTCGCCAACCGTGCCGCCAAGGAGCGCACCAAATTCAAGGCCAACCCGAACGAGGCCACCTCATTTGGCATGTACCTGGCCTACCGTTCCGCCGCTTGGCTCGCCGCCAAACATTTCAAGCGCCACGACCTGTTCCCCAAACCCTGACCCCACCCACCCTTATGCAAATCCTTGCCGCCCGTATATACCACACCCCGCGCAACGGCCCGTTGACTCCCGAAGCCGCCGAGACACGCCGTCTCGCCTATGCCATCAAAACGCTGGCCAGCCCGAACGGCGACTTTGACACCGCTGCTGGCGAAATGGCAGCGCTCATCTCCGGTCCCTGCTGGCTGGTGCCGATCCCCGACAGCCGCGGTGGCACCACGGCCAACACCCGCTTGGCCGATATGATTGCACGCCATGCGAACGCCCGTGCCGCTGGCGCCCAGGTGGTCTGCGCCATCTGCCGCACGGCGCCCATTCAATCCCAATGCGCCCGCCGCAAACTGGCGCTTGGCCCGCTCCCACCCGAGGCCCATCACTTGGCCCGTACCAGAAAAATGCTGACGCTGCGCCAGACCTATTTCGTGGACAACGTCACCACCAGCGGCAACACCCTCGAAGCCGCTCGTCTTGCCCTTGGCTTTGGCGCGGGCCTGGTCTTTGCCGACGACGCCCCGCGTCGCGTGCAAATTCAAGCCACGCTCTTTTGACTCTTGCCGGGGCCGGCCACACCGCCTTGCGGTTGCGCGGCAATCACTGCCAGCCGTGGCCGGACCTCGGCGCACCGCCGTGCTGCCGGGCTCTGCCCGGCCCCGGCAGGGTTAGCCGCCCTGCACCGGCTCTCCATTTTTCTGGGCCTCGCGCCGGCCCATGCCCGCGCCAGAGGGCTTACGCCCTCTGGACTCCATCGCTTTTCGAAACCGGGGCTTCGCCCTCGACCCACCAAAGGGCATTCGCCCTCTGGACTTCCATGCGTGCCATCTCCCATTTTCGGTACTTGTTTATGAATATCCCAGTTAACTGATCCTCATTCATGTTTTTAAAATATATTCGCAATATTCTTGCGTCATTTTATTTTTACACATATCACCTATAACCATGCTTGCTGAAAATTTTCCGAATATGACGATCTGGGCTTTTAACAAGCCCAATGATGAGAATATATCTTTTGTTTATGAGTCAGTGTTGAAAGGGCGCTCGCACTTTGGATGGAGCTATGTGCCTACCGCTGATCTACGGCAACTTGAGCCCCGTCCTTGGGCTGAGCTAAGTCCAGAGGAAACTGATTGTTTTAAGAAATCCAATTTTCTCTTACGCATCAATCCGGGTGACTGGATTGTTCATATCAATGTACCAAGCTATGGCCGCTGTGTGGCAGCACGAGTGACAGGAACTTACGAATTCGCTACTGAGGTGCCTTTCGGTGATTTCCGTCATTACATACCTGTCGACCCAGCAACGGTAATTCCGTTTGATAGGACATCTCCTAACGTGCTTCCCATCATTGAGCAAAAACTCAAATTGCGAGGGCGACATTGGCGTATTCATGCCAAAGAAGAGTTTCTTCAGAGCATTGAAAATCTCAAGGGAAATAAAGTTTCGGTAGATGATGGCGTAACAAAACAGCTATCCTATTTGCGGCAACAATTCGATACGCATTTACAGGAAATCACTTCTTGCATTCATAAAACCCATCTTCGAAAACACCTGGAGGACCTTGTCGCACAGATATTTCAACGGATACCTTCCGTCAGTGCAGTTAAGGTGAATGGATCAAGATATGGCACTGACTACGGGGCAGACGTGATCGTCGAATATAAGATCGGCCTTCCCTTGCCAGGCCTTGAGCGAGACGGAGTTCTAGTCGTTCAGGTGAAATCGTATGAAGACCATCACTGGGAAACTGTAGCCGTAGACCAGCTGGAAACTGCGATAGAAAAGTACGGGGCGACGGCGGGCCTGTTGGTAACCACGGGGGCACCAACGGAACAACTCACAGAAGCAATCGACAAATTGCGTGATAAGGTTGCTGCAAAGGGTGTAGATGTTGGAATTGTGGCAGGCTGCGACGTCGCTCGTTTCATGCTTCGGTTTGGCGGCGATGTTATCCTCGGCTCGGAGTAGCAGAAAAATATTGTACTAATCCATTGGCCACACCATTTGTCTGCACAATCTCCATCCCGCTCGACGTAGGTCGCCCCAGCTCGGCCGGCCCCGGTCACTGGGCGGGCGCTGGCCACAGTTCACTGATGACTTGATGACTGCTTACTGATTACTGGGCCAACTGCGGATCTCCAGCCTGCCCCCGGTGCGGCATTCTTTTTCGGATTTCGGTGTTCGGGTTTCGGTCTTCGGATTTTCCGCCCTTACCCATGCGGGTCGCATTCCCCTGGGCTGCGGCGATTCGTTCGGGCGTGTTGAGTGTTCATAGCCCGGTTCCGTACCCTTCGCCCTTACCGGCCCGCTAACCGCCGGGGGGCCAACGCAGGTGGTACCCTCTGAAGATCACTCCCACCGGCCGCCCCGGCGCGCGGGCTGGTTCGGTGCAGGGCGAAGAGCCCGCAACATTAAAAAAAACTATGAACACCACCATCACCACCCCCGAACAAAACCTCGCCGCCCCCAGCGTCACCATTGCTCCCCGCAATCCGGCCAAGGGCGTCATCCTCTACGTCGTCACCCTCACGGATCAAAAGACCGTCCGCACCTATCCCTGCCGCAGTCTGGAGACCGCCGAGCAGTTGGCCCACCGTTTCATCAGAGGCATCATCAAGTCCGCGGCCCCCGCCCCCGCCCAGTGACCCGCATCCCCCGGCCCTCGCCGGGGCTTTTTTTGCTCGCTTACCTTTGTCGTCCTTGTGGTCCTTGTCGTCCTTGTTTTTTCCCTTTCGCATTTTTCGCGGTTCAGTCCCCCCATTTCCCCGCTTTAAGAAATCGCAAAATGATCCGGGTCCATGGCGAACTTACCGGCCTGGCAAAACGGGCATTGTCTCCCGTCCAGCTCCCAGGTGTCGGCAATATCCTTCGCGCTGCATTTTGGGCAGGCCTGAATTGGCGCGCGTGAATCCACCATGAATTCGTGCCCGCACCCGAGGCACAAGTGCGGGCTGTCATTCCCAATGCACTTGGACACCAGGTCATCATTGGGATGGTAAGCGTACTTTTTCTCACCCGAAGCCGTGATATAATACGGATTCCCATCGTCCCAAGGTTCGATGGTCTTCCCGCAATTTCCGCAGATGAAGCGCCGGCTCATTGCCATAATGCAACGCACCCTAAGCCCCCCGGCCATACTATTCCAGCCAATTCCAAAACCCTCTGCTGCAATTTGCAATGTCCATGTGGTCAATATGGTCCATGCGGTCCCCATTCGCGTTATTAGCGCCTTTAGCCTTCAGCCTTTCGGTCCCTATCCCCCCATGCTTCTTTCCAATCGCGCCTTTCTGGTTTCCCAGTCCGGCATGCTTCTTCGCAGCAGGGCAAAAAACTCCCTGCCATGGTGCCCATGCACCAGGTGGCAGAGTTCATGTGTCACCACATAGTCGATACAGGTGCCGGGTGCCCGCACAAGTTCGGGATTGAGATAGATGGCTCCCCGCCGGGTCCAACTTCCCCACCGCTTGGGCATCCGCCGCAGGTGCAGCCGGGGGGGCTCGCTCACCCGCCCGTGTAGCCGGGGCAGGCACGCCGTCAGGCTCCGGGCAAACGCCATCCGGGCATGTTCCACATACCAGGCTTCCACGAGGTTCCGTACCCGGTCGTGCTCTACTTGCCGGGCGGTTTCCACATAAATGAACTGGCCCTTAAGTTTCACCGTCTCGCCCGGCCCCTCAGAGATTTTCAGCCGGTACTGTCGCCCGAAGTAGCGGTGGGTCTCACCGCTCACATACCGGCGCGGTGGCACCGGCGGCAGGTACCGCTCAAAAAAACGCCGCTGTTGCCGTATCCAGTTGGCCCGCTTGCGGACCTTGGCCTTCACCGCCTCCACGTCCGCCCCGGCCGGAGCCGTCACCACCACGGCGGTGTCCGGCTTCACCGTGATCGCCAGCGTCCCCCGGCTCGATCGTCGCAGCCGGAAACCGATCCGTTCGCTCCCGGCCATCACCTCAAGCTGTTCGCCCTCCGGCGCTGTCTTTATCTGTGCCATCCGTGTCATCCGCGGTTGAAATTGTATTTTTCCATGGTGTTAGTCGTTATCCCGTGCGGCTCGCTTCATTTCGCGTACCGCACTTTGGCAATATCCAACACCCGCTCGATAATCACATCCATATCCTGAACCGTGAGCGGCACTCCTTTCTTGGCCCTTGCCTCATACAACAGGTCATCAATGGCATTGCGCATTTCGTTTTGCACATCCGGGTTTGACCGCCAATCCACCACGAGCTTTTTCTGGACCGCCTCGTCAATTTCCACCGCCAGATCCGCCATCGGGCTGCTTCCTCCGTATGGCGCTGCCTCCTCATTCATCTCCATCCCGTCGCACACTTCATTCACCACCCCGTAAAACGCCTTGGCCGCCTCGCGCCCCTGGAGCGCCGCCGGCAGGCTGTCCCCCGTGCGGCTCAGCACCGCGTTCATCGTGGCGGTCGCCCGGTTTAGGTATTCCACCTCATCAATCCGCTTCTGCCGGTAGGCGTCAATGGACTCTTGGAGCACCTTCGAGAACTTCCGGTAAAACACCGGGTCCTCATCCATCTTTTCCGTGATCGTCTTTTGCGTCCGGTGGGCAATCGTGTCCGCCTTGGACGCCGTCGTTTTCAGTTTTTCCACTTCCGCTTCAAACGCTTCCCGCTCAAAGATGTTCACCTGTTCCGTGATTTGCTGGATGCCTTCCGCCTTCACATGCGTGTCCACCAGCTTTTGCACCTTCTTTTCGTACTCCTTGAAATCAATCTCTTCCGCGTAACGTTTTTTCACGGACGCCCGCAGTTTCAGGAAAAACGCCAGGTCCTTCTTGTACCGCTCCTGTTTCTTCTCCGGCGTGTCCCGCAGGAACTCCATGGTTGAGAGCGCAATGCCCAACGTCCGGTGGTACGCGCACAGCTTTTCATAGAACCGCCCCCGCAATTCCTCATCCGCCAGCAGCGTCTCGTATTCCTCTTCATCCAACCGGTTCTTCACCCGCTTGAACACGTCCCACAGTTCCGAGTGCTTTTGCGGCAGGCTCGCCACCTCGCTGGCCACGTTCATCACCGTGCCTTCCAGGTCCTTCGCCTCGAAATCCGGCAGATGCCCGTACACGTCCATGGCCTCGCCCAGTTCTTGGAGCACCCCAAAGTAGTCAATGATATAGCCAAAGTCCTTGCCGTCATAGAGGCGATTCACCCGCGCAATGGCCTGCAGCAGGTTGTGCTCCACCAGGGACCGGCACACATACAGCACCGTGTTTCGCGGCGCGTCAAACCCGGTCAGCAGCTTGCTCACCACGATCAATATTTCCGGGTCCGGCCCGTGTTTGAACCCGTTGACGATTTGCTTGAGGTATTCCTTTTCGCCCCCGTACTTCGCCATCATCTTTTTCCAGAAGGCCCGCACCTCCTCGCTGTCCACCTCGTCCACCGTCTCGTTTTCCTCGCGGGTGTCCGGCGCGCTGATCACCACGTCGCAAGTCACCTTCCCGAACTCATCCAGGAACTGCTTGTATTTCAGCGCCACTTTTTTCGACGGTGCCGCCAGTTGCGCTTTGAACCCCGTCTTTTTCCACGCCTGGCTGTAGTGTTCGCTGATGTCAAACGCCGCCTCGTAAATCTTCCGTTCCGCCTTGTTCAGTTGTTCCGTGGTGGAGAACTTCCGTTTCAGGTCCGCCCGTTGCGCGTCCGATAGCGGCTTGGTCACCACGGCAAACCACTTGTCAATGGCCCCTTGGTCCACTTGTTGCAGCACCAGCCGCCCCTCGTAGAGCAGGGGCACCACCGCCTTGTCCTTCACCGCCTGGTCAATCGTGTACGCCGGTTCGATCAGTCCGCCAAACTTTCGGGCGGTGTTCTTTTCCAGCTTCATCAGCGGCGTGCCCGTGAACCCGATAAAGCAGGCGTTCGGCAGCACCTTTTCCATTTTCGCCCCGGTCTCGCCATACACGCTGCGGTGGCTTTCATCCACCAGCACAAAGATATTGGCCGATTCGTTTTTCAGGTCGCCCCCGGTGATCGCCGCCGCAAACTTGTCAATCACCGTCGTAATCACGCTTTCCTTGCCCTCGCTCACCAGTTGGGCCAGGTGTTTCCCCGTCTGCGCTTGCGTCGGCTCCTTGCCGCACTGGTGGAAGGTCTTCCAAATTTGGTCATCCAGGTCCACCCGGTCCGTCACCAGCACGATCATGGGATTCAGGATGCCCGGCTCCAGCGCCAGGGACTTGGCCAGCATCACCATCGTCAACGACTTGCCCGAGCCTTGCGTATGCCATACCACGCCGCCCCGCCGCCGCCCGCTCCGCTCGATGTCTCGCACGCGGGCAACGATGTTCTTCACCGCAAAGAATTGCTGGTACCGCGCAATCTTCTTCTCCCCGGCGTCAAACACCACGAACCGCCACGCCAGGTCCAGCAGCCGCTCCGGGCGGCACACGCAGTAAATGGCCTTGTCCTGTTCCGTCACTTGGCGGCCTTCGGCCTCCAGTTCATCGAAATACCCCCGCACATACCCAAACCGGTCGGCAAACAGCTTGTCCTTTTGCGCCTTTCCCAGCGGCTTGTTCACCACCGCCGCCACTTCCGCCGTGATGTCCGCCGGCCTGCCGTCCCGCAGTTCCCGCCAGCGGGACCAGAACTTTGCCCCCGTCCCCGTCGTGCCAAAGCTGGCCTCATTCTTGGTCACCCCCATCACCAGTTGCGTGAAGGTGAACAGTTTCGGGATGTAATCTTCCCCCTGGTTGCGGATGTTTTGCGAAACGGCCTGTTCCAGCGGTTCTTTGATGTCCGGCCGCTTGCACTCAATCACCGCAAACGGGATGCCATTCACGAACAGCACCAGGTCCGGGCGGCAAAGCTGGTTGCTCCCGGTGCGCTCCATCTCAAATTCTTCCGTCACATGGAACACGTTATTGGCCGGGTTGCGCCAATCCACATATTGCACCGTGAAACTCTTGGTGTCGGTAATAGTGGGGCGGGCGTCCGCGCCTGCCGGTTCACCGGGCGTCCCGCCCGGTGTTCGCGTCACCTCAATCGTCTGTTCCAGCGCCTTCCCCAGGCACAGCAAGTCATAAATTTTCTCGCTGGTCCGCACCAGCCCATCAAACGGGATGTCCTTGAGCGCCTGCATGGCGCTCAGGATATTCGCATCCGTGAACTCATGTTGCCCGCCCCGGTAGGTGATCCGGTTCAGCTTCCGCAGTTGCTCCGTCAGGATGCCTTCCAACAGCACGTTCGAGAACCGTCCCTTCCGCTGGAAAACCACCTCTTGCGGCCGCAGATACGTGTACCCCAGGTTCTGCAACAACTGAAGCGCCGGCACTTGCGAAATATGGTCTTCCTGAAATGATGGGGTGTTCATGTGTTATCCTGTTTCTCGGCGTCGTGTGTGCTCTTTCGCGGCATACATTTTCGGGTTCATACTTCAGCCTTCAGCATTTTGCCGTTTCCTAGATATCCCAACGGGATAACGGAACCCAGCCCAGCGGTTGGTCTGCGGGCAGCCAGGGCGGGCAGACCTACCCTTACCCGTTCCCCACAACCCCCGCAACCCTGTAAGCGGTTGCCGCAATCGGACCTGAAGATGTGGAACGTTCATGATTTGCCCCTTGTTTCCTTGATAGCTTCGACAATCACCTTTGTAAGTTCCTCCAAAGGTTTGGTTCGTCCAAAGAACGAACTCCTTGGCTTTATCGTCAAATCAATCGGCATCTGATATAGCCGCTCAACTGTGGTTCTTATCAACTCCGCTCTGGAGTCTTGTACGCCTTGCAACCGATCAGCAAATGCACTCAAAGTCATGGCGACCGAAGAGCGAAAGGCATACTCTTCTTGGTATTGTCGTTCCCTGGCATATTGACGAATGGTCCAGCCGGTCGCAAAAACCGCTGGCAGCAAAAGCCCGAAATTCATAATTAATGTATGCCAAATGTCACCCCCGTCTTTTCTGAGGTAAGAGAAGGAAACTGTGATCCAAATACTGGAGGCTATAAAGGCTAGCACAACTCCTTTCATCCACATGTCAACGGAGGGTTTGAGAGCGTTTTTTCGTTCCTCAAACTTCTGCCCCAGAATACCCGCTGCGGCCGTACCAGCCAGCTCATTCACCACCGCCTCTTTTTCCTTGATCCACAGGTAGGCTTTTTCGCTTTTGTCCAATTGTTCTTTTACCTGATTTTGATTGTTTTTTAATTCTTCATTCCTTGAGTTGATTTCCATGAGTTGTTTTTCCGTGGCAATTTTATGGTTTTCTTGGGTCTTAACAATTTCCATTAGTTTCCCATCACGCCCGGCTGCTTGGTTGGCCGTATTTGCAACCTCTTCGCTATCCTTCCGTACTTTACCCAGTATTTGACTTACCTCATCTCTCGTTCCTCGGATGCTGCCAAGCGCATCTTGTAATCCTGATAGCGCCTGTTTTACTTCATCAGATAGGGCGGAAACCTGTAATTTTCGCGTTTCAATCTCTGTAATTAATTCCTGACCTCGAATTTCATCGGCACCATGCAGTTTTCTCTCAGATTTATCCCAGAAGCCACAAAAAATTTGGTAATCTATTAAAATCATCAATAAAGTAATGCTATTGGCCCAATCATTTGCCTTAATTTGATTTAGAAATTGTTGTATAATATTTACCACATTCCGATTCTGGTAAGATCCAACTTCGCACGGAAAAATGTTGGGGTAGAACCTAGCATCCTTGCTTTCCATGGCTGCTCGCAATTGAACCACTGCCCTTGCGACTAGCCCTGGGAATTCCGCCGCTGAAATGTCCTGCCAATAAATTGTTGTGAGTTCCTTATTCTTGTATTGTGTGGCAATTCGCTCACCCACGTTATTCTGTTCGATTTGTGCTAAGCTACTGATTACGATTTGAATGTCGCCTTTATTCATTTAGTTGCCTTTCGTTTTTTCTTCGCATCCGTCTCATTGCTCCCATTAGTCCCATTTTCGCGTATTTAGCGTCCTTTCGCGGTTAAATCCGCTATTGGTGCGCCTTCCATTCCCCATTCTTGTCATAGTTCACGGATGTCGGCCACCCACACCCATTCCACACCTGGTCAAACAGCGGCCGCAGCAGTTTCCCAGCCGAGTCCCGAACCGATTCAATCATGATTTCATCCGTCAACAGGTGATCACGATCAATCGGATGCCGCATTCCTAATGGCGGAGGATGTGGATTGGAATCAGCACACTCTTTGTTATTCGCGCAAGAAGTTGAAATCGCGCGGGACCAGCGTCAACCCGGCGCTGATCCGGTTCGGGAAAGAGGTGGCGGAGATTTTGAAGCGGCGGCCGCAGTCGGGAGCGTTGTTCCCGTATCTGCGGACGGTGCGGCCAGGGGATCGGGCCTCGGAGTTCCGGCAACGGTGTATGGGGCTAAAGATCAAAGGGGTGACGCTGCATTCGTATCGGTACGCGTGGGCGGAACGGGCATTGAAGTGCGGATACCCGGAGCGGTTCGCGCAGCAGGCCCTGGGGCATAATTCCAAGGCGGTACATCATGCGTACTCGAAGCATGCGGAGGTTACCATCCCATCGCTGGATGACTGGGAGAAGACGTGGCAGCAGAATCCGCAGCAAATTATCAAGCCGGCGGTGGTGCAGGTGAATTTCCAGGGGCCTGCGGATGGCCCAAAAGAGGGCCTTGAGCACAAGGGCGAAGCAGCGCCAATGATGGCAGCAACGGCGATATCCGTGGCGGGTTAAGGGCTATGCGCCTCGCCCGCGACCCAAAACCCTGCGCGTTTGAGCCTCATCCTGACCGCTCGGTGGAATGGGGCGCGGAGAGCTTCCGCCATCCAATACACCAGGCGGAAGCGGATGGCCTCCCCGGACTAGGGGTTAAAAGAAACTGAGATTGTGGATGCGCGATGGAATAGTTGAGAGCTAAGAGCTGACAGGTACGGCAGGGACAAGTGATAAGTGACCAGTAAACAGTAATCAAGGAGACACCACATTCAAAGCTATCCGAGGGGTTACTGACGGCGGCTCATAGGTCCGAGTGAGTGCAGTAGTTAATAACTCGATGTCCCGGCATTCCAGGTCGATTTGGCGGACAATGCCATGAACGACCCCGGCGACGGCGATGGCCTGCATGAAGAACGAAAGACGCCAAAGCAAGGGCGAGCACTCGGCTTTAGCCCAGCTATTGTCTCAGGAGGTCCCGGGAAAGCTGTTTGGGGCCGATCGATCAGGTATTTTGCTTAACGTTTGTCGTTCTTTCCGGTATTGGGGCGAACGCTCGCGGCGGAACTATGCTGCGACACATGTTTAGAACGACACAATTTTTTCACCACCACATTTCCAGCCAGCGATTAGCCGCCAGTCAAAGATCGGGCTGGCGTTGGTATGTACTGCTCTTTTTGCGACGCTGACACGGATTATACATTGCAATCCCTTTTTCCCTTCCTCCTCGACATTATTCCACTGACTTAGCACTTTGTTCAATATTTCCTCTGTCATGCTTTTCGCGTCGAATTTTCTTTCGCTGTATAATGTAAAGTCGTCATTTACTCCCCCAGTTAGCACATGCGTCATCGCAAAAGTTGCAGGGCCACTAACCCCGTTTAATACAATGACGTACCGTCTCTCTGCGTCCGGCGGTGTGAAAGGATTTCTGGCGATAAGGATATGACCGTAAACATCAAAATCCTGTCTCCCATCAAGTTCCTGTTGGCTTTTGTATGGAAGCAGGATTTCCGTTTTGCGGACAGACTCTATTTTATGAGAGCCGATCCACCCACCGATAACTCCGCGTTCTTCCTTGTTCTCGGTTTGGTCGTAGGTTTCATCATCTACGTAAAATGCCCTTGCAATCGCAGAACGTTTACCTCCTTCTGGGGGATTCCCATCCCGAAATTGGCGCTTTCGCACGATTACAGCATTGCTATATTTTTTTACAAACCCAGCGAGATTACTGGGCCGCTTGAACAGATCTTTATCTGGCACGCCGTAGCATTTGCCAAAAATAATTTCAGTGAGAGGATTTACATCGGGAGACGCGATAACGACACAATTCTTTTGACCAAGTTTCAGATCGTTATGGATGCTTTTAATGTAATCAATCGGGTCAAGTCTGACGAATTCAGGTTGGTAAATCGGCGTCTCGATTCGGGGGCGATACTGCTGGTTGCTTAGGTATGCCGCCAGTTCTGAAGCGGCGCGCAAATCCCAATCGCCGACCATCTCTCGAACCGGGTTGGCGACGTGCAGCGCTCCTGTAATTATGGACACCTCGCCACGGTTCCCCAAAAACTTGTCCCAAAAATGCTTCCGAGACCATACGGTAAAATCCTTTACGATTGTGTCTCTCATCACTTTCGAAAGTTCACCTTGCAGTTGTTCCGGTTTCCTATGACTGAAAGTCATATGCCTTTGTGCGCGGATGTCAAACGCCAAGTCCTGAATCCCCTCCTCGCCAGTGGTTTTGCTTACCACAAGTTGGGTGATGGGGATAACATTTTGGCCACGCGCATGCCCGTAGCCGAGCCAAAAATAGGCCATCGGATGACAGTCTTTGCCGGTTCGGACTATCAGCAAGTAAGCATTATCGACGGCGGCTTTGAATGCCTTAAACGATTGATTATTCGCAATTTGACATTCTCTCTTTGCGATTTTTTTCTTAATCTGTTCAATTCTTTGAATCTGGTTACCAACGGATCGCTTCAGGTCCTTGTCTTCTGAGAGATCAGCTATCGCCAGACCAATGTCAGATTTGACGTGAGTCGTGAAATCGAGCTCTATATCGCCCTCAGTAAAGAGAGGTGTACTTTCTGGATCGTGAGGCAAACCGAGGTTTTTATCGTTTTCGGATCCGAACACTGAGTGTTTGAGGATTTCTACAAAACCGATCGACGTTCCCGTTTCGTGCCTAATGGGCGAGGTGACCCCGCTTGACCATGCAAGAGCTGAGCCGGAGAAGCCTTTTTTGGCATCACTGCTGAGCAAAAGAGGATCGAGATCTGCGTAAAGATAAAGGGGACAACCCAAGTACTTGGCGACGGATTGCGCGAACGGACGTTTGTTGTGGCCAACCAAAATAAGTGATTGCCCCATACCATATGCCAACCCCAATTCATAGAAAACGTTCTCATTGGGGCACGACACATCGGCTATCACAAAATCGGCTTCCTGGATTTTGCGGCAAATTCCCTGGCACACTACTGTGCCGGTTTTCTGTGGCACATCGGATCTTGATAAAATGACTCTCTGCTGCTTGTTGTGGTAGTTCTTCTCAATGAATGGCTTCAAGATGTTGTAGAAGAACACTGTTAACTTTGGCTGAAAAGGCATTACCATGAAGCCTGTGAGGGTGGTTTTGTGTTTGCCAGCTTTCCGGTTCTTTTCAATTTCATCTGTGCTCACACAGGCCATTCCTGTCATAAAACAGGGATCAACACATCGCGGGTGGGATTTGAGGATTTTTTTAAAAAAGCGACTCACTTCGGAATTGGATTTGGTGGCATTCATGTTTTTCGCTTCGACTGTGGTAAAATATATTTTGCCCAATGTATTCGTCGGTTTAACTGAGTCAACCTTGAAGTTAACAAATGTCTGAACACTGCGATGGCCGATATTCTTCTTGTCGTACCGGCCACAGGCACATACTTTGCCAGCAGTCCAGGCTATTGTGCGAAGGAATGGCGTATTGGGTGTGTGACCGGAGAGTAACTTTGTTCAAGCGGCGATTTGGAGTTTGAGGT
>JBAXGN010000205.1 GCA_037139415.1 Verrucomicrobiota bacterium
AAATCCCAACCGTCGCAGTGGCTATTGCTTATTCTGCTTCGGGACGGGCTCTAGCATACTTCCCAGCACCTTTGAACGTGCAAGAAGTCTGGCCTTAGAGCTTCGCCCCGAGATTTGTCTGCACTTTCAGCGACTACCTCCTGCTTAGCAGCTTCGGTGGATATCCTGTTCTCACTGGTTGCGTTGCATAAAATTCCTCGATCAGTTCGACATTGCCTTGGCGGCCTTCGGGAACCGGGAAAAGGAGTTATTCATTAACAATGATGTGATTTTAACTAGCTTTTCTTTCGTTTCAGTTTCTGAGGCTACGTCGTGGCACTTTTCCAACTGACCAGTTGTAATTGGGCTGTGATGATTTTGATCGTTTACCCCTCATAAAAGGGGACTGTCATTCCGTTGACGCGGGGAAGGTGGGCCATCACCCGAAGGGGGATTGCCCGAGCCTTGGCGACCGGGACCGCCGGGACGGCGACCACCGCCCTGCCCTGAAACGCCCGGACCACCCTGACCGCCTTGGCCATTTCGGCCGCCCATTTCCGCCGGGCGTTCGCCGGGGACGGCGTTGGCCTGGTCGAGGCCGGTTTTGCCTTTCATGGAGGCGGGTAATTCAATCGGGCCTTTGGGCGTCAGGTCGCGCCCTTTGAAGGCGGCGTAATCGGGCGCATAACGATGGGCCTTGAACACGGCGTTGAACAGGTGGCCGCGCGTGTCCACGCCGGGGAGTTCGCCCTGGGCGAGGGTGCCGTAGCGGGTCGCCGGGTTGACGTATTGCCAGACCCTCTCGCCCGAGGGCGTGACTTCAAACAGATGGCCGATGACGCCCGCGCAGATGAGCGTGTTGCCGTTGGGCAGGCGGTGCGCGCCGGAGATTTCGGAGGAGAAGAAGTCGGTACGGTTCGGTGCCTCGTAATGCCAGAAGGTTTTCTCCGGCCCGAACGGCTTGCCCGGTTCCAGGATATAGCGGCCGCGGGCGTCCAGCGGCGGGACGATTTCCTCGATGCTGGAGTAGCCGCGATTGTAGCCGTTGTTGAAGATGGTGACGTGCCCCGCGCCGGGATAGCCCTCGGGAATCCACTCGCCGTCGTGCTGCTGGTTGAGCTGTGATTCGCGCTCGGAGCCGCGCCCATACGCGCCGGGATTCCCCCAGCGATAAATGAGGTCGCCGCCTTGGCCGTGTTTGCCGCCGCTATGCCCGGCGGCTTCCTGGCTGGTGGTGCTATGGTCAATGAACCAGATCTCGCTCTGGCCGCGCGCGCTGACGCAGACCTGGTCCAACTGCGCATTGTAGGCAATGGAGTTGGCATGGTTCCAGAAGCCGTTCGGGCCGCCGCGACCGCCCCGGATGGCAATCCGTTCCGGATGCGCCGAGGGGTCGCCATAGTTGGGCTTGGTTTTTTCAAAGTTCTGTACCATATGATCCCACACGCGCCATTCCCAAACCACTTTGCCACCGTTGGGATACACCGGCTGGATTTCCACGACGCCATCCGGGTAGAGTTCCGCGCCCTGGGCCGTCTCCGCCGGCCAGCCGGCGGCGATGCATTCCGCCGCCGTCTTTTTCTCGACCACCAGCATCAGGATGTTGCCATTGGGCAGCGGCGCGATGTCGTGATGCTGCTGGTATTTGTCGGTGGCATACGGGAATTCCCAGAGGAGTTTGCCATCCCAATCATACTCCTCGATCCGCCCGCCCTCGCCACCGCCGGTGAAGCTGCGGTTCCGGGTCATGCACGGGTGCAGCAGGTTGCCGTTGGGCTTGAGATAGACCGATTGCCCGGGATAATACTGGCTGTGCCACTGATGCAGAATCTGGCCCGCGTTGTTGATCAGGAAAATGTTGGTGTTGTGTTTGGGCGCCAGCAGCGTGTAGCCGTTATACGCCTTGGGGGAATTGATGAATACACCCACGGTCTGGCCGGGGTTGGGTGACGCCGGTGTCTTGTTATGCTCGGCCATACGACCGCCGCCGCCGCGCCGCTCGCCACCACCCGCGCCACCTTGTCCGCCGGGAGCACTGCGCCGCCCCTCACCGTTCGGGGCACCTTGACCAACCTGGGCGACCTGGCGCTCCGCGCGCTGGCCACCGGCTTGATTATCCGGGGGGGCCGGCTGGTTATCGAGGTTGGCATCCGTGGGACGTTCCATGCCGCGTTGGGCAGGCGCGGTTTGCCGCGGCGAGTTTTGCCCGGCTGCCTCACTGGTTTCGCCCACGGTGTAGCGGGTATGCGACACGCTGAGATCGGCGGTGGCCAGGATGTTGTCCTTGATGGCGGCGAGCAGGGTTTCGTAAGTGACATCGGATTTGGAGTTGAGTTGCGGCGGCGCGGACAAGGCATACACGGTGAACACATACGTTCGCGCCCCCGGCCCCCCGGAGTGCGGCGGGGAATAGGCGGCGTGATTGCCTCGGGTGCTCACGCCCAAAGTCCCAATGCCTTTGACCGCCTTGGGAAGACTTTTGAGGTTGGCAGGAATGTTGTAGAGAATCCAATAGCTCATCGTCTGCCCGCGATTGGTGTGATGCATGATGAGCGCGAAGCTCTTGGTTCCGGCCGGTGCGCCGGACCATTCAAGGGGTGGCGTGGCGCCTTCGCCGTCACCGGTGAACTCCTTTGGCATAGTGCCGCCATCCGTCATCGCCGGACTGCGCAGCATGAATGAGGCGCTGGGTTTGCGAATGATCACGCCTGTATCGGCGCGGTCGGGAGGTTGCACTTCCGTTCGAGGCGCAGGGGTTCCTTGGCTGGGGGCAGGCGAGCTGTTGTTTGCGCCCTCCGATCGCTGCGGTGACCGCATCTGTTTCATGAGTTGCTGCTGGTCGGGCGTGAGAATCTTGTCCAGCTTCGCTTTGGCCTCGGTCTCCAGGTCCATGAGTTGCTTTTGCTGATCGGCGGTCAGGTTCAGTTGTTCCTGGGCGCGCGGAGGCAACAGGCGAAATCCGCTTTGCCCTCCCGCGCCACCGCCACCACCCTGACCGGCGCGCGCTGGCCGTTCGTCCCCGGACGCCGCCTGATTATTTGCGCGCGGACCACCGCCGCCGACACTGGGGCGACCACCTCCACCGCCGCCCCCGTCCCGTCCGGCGATGCGCTGAACCGGGGTTGGCTTGATCGCGGGACGGCTTTCGGCATTCACGGGCAGCACTAGCCGGAAGCCGATGTGGAAGAATGGGCCATCGGCATCGCTCAGGCCGGTGACCGGGTCGGGCCCACGGTAATAGGACGGGTCACGGTTGGAAACACGGCTATGGCCGAACTCCCCATTAAACCAACTGCCGCCGCGCATACACCGGTACGGTTTGCCATCCTGCATGGGGCTGCCGGTGGCCGGACCGGGCGGGTTGGTGATGGGACCATAGGCATAATAATTGCGCTCATACCATTCCGTGCACCATTGCCAGACGTTGCCGGCCATGTCGTAAAGGCCATAGCCATTCGCGCCGTTTGCGGTCTGGTACGTCTCCGCTTCCCCCGGCCAATCGAAGTCGGCTTTGCGGTGCAATTTCCCGTTGAAGAAACCAACCGGAGTCGTCAGGGCGTTCGCTCCCATGCGCCAGGCCTGGCCGGGCGGACCGGAAGCCGCCTTGTATCCGGGCGGCGGTGACGTGGGGCGCGAGCCGGCGCGAAACGGATTCTTCGACTCCGGCACATTGGCCTTGGCCGGGTCGGCCTCGTTGCCCCACGGATAATTGTAATACGGATTCTGCTGGCCACCGCGCCCGGCATATTCCCATTCGGGCTCCGTTGGCAGGCGGAAGCCGCTCCGGTTAAAATCGCAATCCCAGGTGCTGGTATTATAGCACGCCGGCAACCCTTTCTGCGCACTCAGCCAGTTGCAATACACCGCCGCACCGGCCCAGCGCACGCAGACCATGGGATGGCTTTCTTTCTTATCGAGCACGGAGAATTGTCTGCCGTCCCAGCCGATCCGGCTCGACGGGGCAGACACGCGCGTATCGCAGAGCAGATCGCTGCCGCCCGCGAGGAACACGCCGCCATTGCGCACCTCCACCAGTTTTTTGGCCAGGGCCGCATTGAGGAACTCGCAATACTCCCGGGTGGTGACGTCATAGATGCCCATGTAATAGGCATCGAGATAGACCTTGTGCAGCGGCAGCTCATCGCTGCCATGCTTGGGATCCACAAAGCCATGATGATCCCCCATCTCGAACGAGCCGGCAGGAATAAGGACCATGCCGGCAGGAGTTCCAGCAGCGGCAACACGCAGGCTGGGCAGCCAAAGGGAGCCTGCGGCGGCCAAAGTCAGCATCAATACTTTCATTTTCATATCCCTACTAGACACCCGCATTGTTAAGCGCATATTTCAAAACAACCGGAAAATTGTTAAGAGTATGTTAATCAGAGTCGCAGGCCGACGCAGCCTTGAAAGCAGACTTTACATTTAGACGTCTAAATGTAAAGCGTGGCTACACCCTTACACAGGTTCGTTTGGTAAACAGTTCCAGAACAAAACCAAGGTTCTTCGCTGTTTTCAGTCGAACAGGTTGTTCTCTCGGCGCCTTAACTTTTTCAATCATCCCCAACGGGGATGTGACCTTCAGCCCAAGGTTGGTTCGCGCTGAGGGATAGGGGACGCGAACCTACCTTGGGTATGGGGTTACGGTCTCTCCAACTCCAACGGAGTTGTGGCAGGACTAACCAACAGCCATTGTTTCCCTCCCCAGTTCATCGTTTCAACAGCGGATTTAACGACCCACGGTTCGATTTCGGGAGGCCACAACTCCGTTGGAGTTGGTTCCAATCGATGGGCTTATCCCCAGGGTTAAATCACCGCCTTTTTGCCCCCGGCGATTTTACCCTGGGCTGGAGGTCGAAACACCGTTGGTGTTTAGCAGCCGCCATCGGGTCTCGTCAAACGAGTGCTGGAAAAACGCCGCGTTTCAACGTGAAAAGCGAGCCGGCCACAAACCGCGTGATTCCGGCTTCGGCATTCGGCATTCGGTATTCTTTCGGTTTTCGGCCCTCGGATTTCGGATTTGGCTGGCCCCCGATTCCATTCAAAATAGTGAGGAGCCAATATGTTTATTATGTTTCTCCAGCCGAGTTACGAGCGCGACTCTGAACTGGTTTACTTTGCATCGCTGCGCACAAGGCGGACAAAGTTGTAAATGCGGACGACGTCGCCTTGCGGGCCGCGGCCGTGCGGGAACATGGCGGGATCGCCGCTCTTGGAATCGCTGCGCTGCGCGCCCGCACCATGCACATCCATCAACTGATAGCCGCCCGAACCGCCGGATGCAGACGGACCGGAGCCGTCCGACCGACCCGCCCCGGGACCACCGGGCGGTGGACCACCCTTGGCAAATCCTCCCGGTCCCGGCCCGCCAAAAGGCGGACCACCCATGCCGGCACCCTGCGGAACTGTCCCCCGGTTCCCTTGCGGGCCGTTCATGCCGCGCGGCTGCATCCAGCCGGTCGCCCGGCCAAAGGCGACATAAACGGCGGCACCGCCCTGGCGGTCGGGGGGACCATCCAGATGAGTTGTGCTGCTCCAGAAGAACGGATATTCGCCATCGTTGAGTTTCGTGGCCTGAAAGAGCGGGGAGATGGCGGGTGACTGCGTGACGGCGGGCGCGCGGGAATAATCCACGATGCTCTGGAGCTCCTTGGCATTGGGCAAACGCCAATCATGGTGACCAAGATATTTTTCAGCGTTCTTTTTCTGCACCCAGGCCAGCGCCTCCTGCCAGTTCAACCCGTTACCACTATCGGCTTGTGACCACGTCAGGCCGGTGGCGCGATCAGTGATCGTGCCATCGCCGTTGTCGTGGAAATCATTGAGGCCATAAGCCGGGTTGCCACGCACGTAACGGACGTGCATCTGGGCAACCCGTCCGTTGGGAAACGACTTGGGATATCCCTTGATGCGTCCATCGGCGAAATTAACGCCAAAGACGCTCGTGGGACGGTTATTCAACGTCTTGCCAAGGTATTGCGTGGCGGACCAATCCTGGCAATCAATAATGCGGACGCCGGTGGATTCGTCGCCATAAGCGAAATCGAAATACTTGGTGTCCAGGTACGGTCGGGAATTGGCCACGGTGCCGGCACAACCGCCATTGAAATTGATGAGCGAATACAGTTCCTTGATGGTCGGCATGCGCCAATCGGTGTGACCGCCCACCCGACAGGCCGCCGCCCCGGCGACGGCATCCTCCCAGGCCAACTTTTGGCCGCGCGCCTTCACCCAGGTCAGGCCCGTATTCAGATCGCTGACGGTGCCATCGCCGTTGTCCTTATAACTCGGCGCCAGTCCCGGATGCTGGGCGTCCTGACCGTAAAACGGCTGGCCCGGCTGCGGGGGCGCAATCTCGCCCTGATTATGGTAGCACTTGGTCTGACCGGTGCCGACAATGGCGTAGGGTTGGACGGCACCGAGATTGCCGAGGGCCATGAACGCGAACAGGAGAGCAAGTTGAGGTTTCATTGGATTGCGCCAACGCGCACGAGCCGCACGAAGTTATAAATGCGGATGACATCACCTTGTGGACCGCGACCATGCGGGAACATGGCGGGATCGCCGCTCTTGGGATCGCTGCGCTGGGCCCCGGCACCGTGGACATCCACGTAATGATAGTCACCAGCCTGACCACCTGAGGCTGGAGACTGAAAGCCGGAAGCTGGAGGCCCACCGGGACCGCGCCCCTGGGCACCCGGACCGCCGAAGCCGGGACCGCCCGGGCCACCACCGCCCTTGCGAAGTCCGCCACTGCCCGGACCACCGCGCCCCTCCGGAGGACCACCCGCCATGGCCCGCGATGACATCCAACCGGCCGCCCGCCCGAACGCGACATACATGGCGGCGCCACCGCCCTGGAAACCGGCGTGAGTCGTCGCCGACCAGTAGAACGGGTAGTCGGCCTGGCGGGTTTCGTTGGTGAACGACGTGCAGGTGAAGACCGGATCAATCGCGGCCGAGTGACTGGTGTCGGGCGAGCGGGTGTAATCCACGAGGCTTTGCAATTCCTTCACGCTGGGCATCCGCCAATCGTTATGGCCCAAGTATTTCTCCGCGTTATTTTGTTGCACCCAGGCCAGGGCTTCCTGCCAGTTCATTCCGCGCACGCTATCGCTTTTCGACCACATCAAACCGGTGGCACGGTCGGTGATGGTGCCGTCGCCGTTATCATGAAAGTCGTTCTGGCCATACTTCGGATTGCCACGCACGCACGTGACAAAAAACGTTTTCTCCGTGCCGCCGCCCGGCATGAACAGATCGTAGCCCTTGATGCGTCCATCAGCGAAGTTGACACCAAAAAGTTTATCGAACCCGCGCGCCCCCTTGCCGACATACCGGGTGCTGGACGCGTATTGCGAATCAATGACGCGCTCCCCGCTGCTCGTGTTCCCGTAGGCGAACTTAAAGAACTTCGTATCGAGGTAGGGCGTGAGCCGCGAGGTATCGGCGTCCATGGGTCCGCTGGGATCGGTGCCGCGGGCGTCGAAAAGCGAATATTGCTCCTTGATGGTGGGCAGGCGCCAGTCATCGAACCCGCCGAACCGGGCGGCATTGAGTTTGGCGGGGAGGGCTTGGGCCTGGGCCAAGGTCAGTTTATCAGCGCGGTTGAGGATGCCGTTGCCATCGGTATCCGGGCTGCGCTGCCAGGTCAGGCCGGTGACGTTATCGCGAACGGTCAGGCCATCGGCGCTGAGGGTGTAACTGGCCGGATGGGTTTTAAACTGGGCGTCCTGACCATAGAATGGCTGACCCGGTTTCGGCGGGGAAATCTCGCTGCGGTTGTCGTAACACTTAGTCTGGCCGGTATCCACGATGGGATAAGGAAGGGCGGCAGCCAGGCTGGTTGCCAAAGTAATGATGAAAAATGAGGGTAAAACTTTCATTGCTGGTGATGATTACCTGAATCCTGACCAAAACCAAGAGCGGCGACATACGAGTCGCCGCTCTTGCACGTGCTAATTATTGCTCCAAGGGCGGACGTTGCGGACCACCTTGGCCACCTTGACCGCCGCCAGGGCCGCCTTGACCACCGGGACCACCACGGCGTCCTTGTCCACCTTGACCACCAGGTCCATCCTGTCCACCGGGGCCACCCATACCGGGGCCGCCTTGGCCACCAGGTCCACCAGAATGCATACCAGGGCCGCCCTGCCCGCCAGGACCACCTTGGCCACCCTGCCCACCGCGCATGGGCGGACGCATGGTTTTCATTTTCTCCAGTTGCTCAGGGGTAAGGATCTTCTCCAGCTTCGCCTTCACCTCGGCTTCGAGATCCGCGATCTGCTTTTGCTGATCTGCCGTCAGGTTCAACTGCTCCGCCGCGCGCGGCGGGATGATCCGGAATCCGGTCTGGCCACCAGGCGTGCCAGGGCCACCTTCACGACCGGGAGGCCGTTGCCCTTCCGGGCGTTGGTTATTGTCTTGCGCCGTCAGGAGGCACGTGGAAGCGCCGAGCGCCAGCGCGAGGAGGATCGTTTTCGTTTTCATATTTTTTGCTTTCTTGGTTTACTGAGTTTTCCCCGCGCCCGCCGACTGCATCGCCTCGATGCAGTAAAGATTCCGGTTCGAGCGCAGAAAGAGTTGCCGACCTGCAATCGCAGGCGTGGCATTGAAATCAGAATCGTCACCCGCGAGTTTGTTTTGAGCGATCACGGAAAATTCCGGTTTGGCGGCGAAGAGCACCACCCCGTTGCGCCGGCTGGTGGCGTAAAGATTGCCGTTGGCAAGGACCACCGAGGCGTAGTAAGGCCGCCCCCCACGATTACTATCGGATGCGCCCGACAAGCGTTCCTTGAAAATCACCTCGCCGGACTTGGCATTGAGGCAAACGGCGAACCCCTGATCGCTGGCAAAATACAACCGGCCTTCATGCAGAACCGGCGAAGGCACATAGGAGCTGGTGCTGCTGCGCCAGAGGACGTTGGACTCCGTCACATCCCCCTTGCCGCCGGTGCGAACTGCCACGGCACCAAGCTGGGGAAAACCGCCCAAGGCATAGGCGACTCCGTCACCCACCACCATTGTGGGTGAAACATTGCCGGGCAGGCGGCTTTGCGCGAACCAACGGAGCTTGCCGGTGTTCGGGTTCATCCCCCAGACTTCGCCGGGCGCAGAAATCAGCAGGTCCGATTGTCCGTCCGCGCGTGGGGCCAACACCGGCATGTTAAAACAGAGTTCCAGGGTGCTTGCTTCGGCCTTCCAGACCTCTTTCCCGGTCAGCTTATCCAAGGCGCGGATGGAACGGCTTTCATCGGCGGCGTTCACGATCACCAGATTCTGGAAAAGCATGGGGCTGGCTCCCGAACCCCAGCGGCGGTTGCTGGAGAGCTTGCCCACATTCACTTTCCACAGTTCCTTGCCATTCAGGTCAAAGGCCAGCACGCCGGTCTTGCCGAAGAACACGTACACCCGCTCTCCATCCGTCACCGGGGTGCTGCTGGCGTAGCCGTGCTCGGTGATAAAGCCGCTATAGGTATCTTCCGGCAATTCGGCGGGAACCGCCTTATCCCAGACTATCTTGCCGTCTTCACGGGCGAGGCAGATCAGATGACGCTGAAGTTGATCCGGTCCGCCTCCGCTGGCACCTTGGCCGTACCCGGTGTAGCAGGTGATAAACACGCGGTTGCCCGAAACAATGGGGCTGGAGGAGCCAGGGCCGGGTAGGGCCGTCCGCCAGCGCAGGTTTTGCGATTCACTCCAGGTGGTGGGCGGCTTGGCATCCGACGCGGCGATGCCAGCCCCATTCGGACCCCGAAACTGCGACCAGTCAGCGTCCGCCAGCAGGGAAACCCCCGTCATCCCCATCAGCCCGATTCCCAGAATGTTCGTCATTCGTTTCATATCGTTACGAGTTAATAGACACCGGCAATGTTAAGGCATTATTTGGATACCAAGGGAAAATTGTTAAGGAATGGTAAAATTTGATGAATTCTGTGCCGGATGGTGGATAAAACCGCCGCCACCATATCATTTGTGGGGCTGCGAGGGACAATAGTAATTGCCCGACAGATATTCTAATGGATTGCCCGGACAGTCGAGATAGGGAAAAAGACCTCTTCACCCCAACACGGTTAAGCCGAAGTCCATCCAGCTTTCCTGACAGTGTCCCGCAATTCGGTTTCCAAGGAGGCGAAGGCAGATAAGCGTCGAAGCGGACTGAAGTCTTCAATCAGTTCAGCGAGACGATAACAGGATCGTACGGCAGAGAACTTTTTTAACCGGCGGGGAGACAGTTCAGTTGCCGACTTAAGCAAGTTGTGAAGGTCTTGTTTTGGATCAGGGAGCGATTCGATGACTGAGAGTGTCGGCAAAGAAAGTTCTATGCCTCCAGCAGGGTTACCGGCGGCACGCCGAATAGCCAACTCATCGAAAAGAAGCCATGCCTCAGTCATGCGAACCGGTACAACACACACGTAAGGTTTGCAGGCAAGTGGCGACGGCGATAAACGCTTAACGGCCTGATGGATTTCGCTTAAACGTTTCTCGCGAGACTCTCTTTCCGCATCGCGATGGACGAACAGAAGCTCACAGGGATAGAGGTCAAGCGCTCGGGTAATCTTGTCTTCGAGGCAGGTTGGTGGTTTGGGCAGTTGACGAAGATCCGCCCAAGCAGGCTCGATGGCTCTGTCAACACCGTTTTTGATCAGTAACCAGCGAAGCGGATAAAGCAAGACTGCGTCTGTCGGCCCGTCCGTCACCAAGGTAAAGCGTAACGCATTCATCCGTTAGACGGCATGTTCAAGAGAAGTTGCATATCCTCCCGATCCATAACGCGACGCCGCAGGGGATGATTGTCCCGTTCCGATGCTGATGGATTCAAATAGGCGAGCAGCTTCCCTTTATCTGTGATTCGGTGGTTCTTAATCTTAGCCGTCCGCCAAGTGTTTTCCATGGAACTGAATTGCAGTTTATTGAAACGAATCGGTGAGGCTTCGCCTGGCGTCGAGCGCACATCCTCAACTAATTCCGCCAATAGAACTGAGTCGTCTGGCACTTGTTGGAATACGCTCGGCGAGTGAGTGTTGACGATCACTTGCCGCAACGGATTACCCTCGTCGCATGGTGCGTAGGTGTCGGCTGCCATATCCTGAAGTAATTCGAGCATGACCGGGACTCGCCGCGGGTGAATCCCGTTCTCAGGCTCCTCTAAGCAAAGCAAGCCACCCGACTGCCGGTCAAACTCCATCACTGCGAGAGCCAAGAACCTGAGTGTGCCATCGGATAGGTCCCTTGCAGGATGAATCGTGCCATCCCGAGTGCGCACCTGCAGGGTGAATCGCTCGCGTGTTTCGTCACGATCAACAATCACCTCGCGAACATCCTCGAGCAGAGACGCCAGACGATTGGCGACTTGTGCGTAAATAGCGGTAGCTCTGGATTCATCCGGCATGCTGCTCCCATTAGTGGTGGAACGGCGGGCGAGATGATAAAGGGTTGCCGCTATATGCGAACCATCGCTTCCCATGCGCGGCGGAGCAGTGAATTCGTCAGGACGGCGGAGTGCGGAACTCTCAAGTTGCAGCAGTCGCCAAGATTGCATTTCGCGTCGAACCAGCAGAGCGGTGGGATATTCGCCGGTTTGGACGGTACTCAGCATCGTGCGTGGCAGTGCGGATGCCGGGCGAGCCAGCAAGCGACCGGATCGCCCATCTTGATGCATTCGAACAATGCGTTGTCCAGCCTGCTCCTCGGTAGATACGAATTCAGAAGTGCGACGCCCTTGAAGAACGGAGTCACGCCACTCTTTACTTGCAGGAAACAAAAGATGTTCGGACGCGTCCCGCAGACGCATCGGAACAAGGGTTTCTTCCAAGACTTCCAAGGGACCAGCCTCCGAGTGACTTGGGTCTTGGTCTCGCCAACCAAGCTTGAGCACGTAGCGGACCAGTGTGATAGAAGCTTCTACAGGTTGCCCGAGGTCATCAAGCCCCTGCTTCGGCAAAATCATCTCTGCTTCAAAACTCATCAAAGCGTCATTCTTTTCACCGATACGATGAAAAATGCCTCGAACATCTCCCGTGCGCCGAGATTCATCGCGCACCGATAGTACAGCCTCAGTCAAAGTCCGTTCCGTGAGTGTGCTGAGCAACTGAATCGCGTCAAAAAGATTGGATTTCCCGACGCCGTTAGCCCCAGCAATGCAGGTGAATGGTCCTAGACGAACATCCACATCAACCAAGTTCTTAAAACCTGAGACTTTGAGGCGCGTTAACATGTTTTAAACTAGTAAAAATCGCATTCTGGTACGCTCAAAATATTAATTGGCGTGTTGCGGTTAGGGAGCCTTGCTTTTGGTTCGTCTTCATGAGAAAGATGTTACGTTAAGACCCACAGAAGTCAAGTTCGGTTTTCGCCTTTTGCTGGTGCTTGCGCTCCGCAAACCTGCGAGATATGAGCTTTCTTAGTCACCATTTCACCATATGCAACCGTCTTAAATAGAATCATTGCGCCTCAAGTATGCCGTGCGACTGGCGGAAAAGCTTAGCTCGTAAGCGGCACTTTAAAATAGGCCTGCCGGATGTCTTTCCGGCTTCGGATGACTCCATCTGAATGAATCAGCGTATAATTGTTGTTCAAAAGTTTATCAGATGATTTCCCAGTCGCCTGAATCAAAGCCGGATACTGAAAAATCCTCCTGTGCGCCTGGTGGAGCGGGAATAGTGGACTTCCGAGGCCGTCGGGGTGTCGTACAAGCGAAGGAGAAGGAAACCCCGTCCCGGCTCGTCACAGTGACCTTCTCCCCAGCAATAGCACTGCGCCGAACTGCTAGAAACTCTCTTAAAAACTTGCGTTGCGTCACCGTCATATTAGTCAATATGACAACCAATTCGTACCTGGTCAAACTGATAGGCAATCCGGCGGGTCACCGGGCCATGCCATCCAATCCTGAGTCCACGATGGCATCAGCCAGGGCACGGCGATACCGATAGACCACCTGCGGGTCAGTGGTGTATTCGGTTTTGCTTTTGGCCACTTCTGCCGGGACTTCCAACAATGCGCGGGCAGTCTTCAACCAGTCGGCCTTGCGGACGCGCAGGTCGGGCGAGGCATCCACCTGCTTGATGGCAGATTCGAGAATCTGGCAGTACGCGTAATCCTCCAAGCCATCGCGAAAGTTTTCCAGCCGGATGGTGGCCAGCGGCGTTCCACCCGACCCCACACAGGTCCAGGAACCGTCCCCGTGATACGTTGTCCAACTGCGCGGATTCCAACTGGTGAAGGGACCGGATTTAATGGGCTTTTGTGAATTCCAGATACTGATCTCGTAATAGAGGAAACCATCGGGCCGATATTTTGCGGTCAACGCGCCCATCAAAATCCGGCCTTCGATGGCCGGGTATTCGATGAACATGTTGGCATGCGGATGATGCGGGCCGCAGCAGATGTACCACCATACCTGCTTACCCGTCGCGCGGGCGCGCGCCGCTTTGACCGGATCAAAGCTCGGAGTCAACGGGCAAAAGGCATCCATGGACTTGATCACCGAATCCATACCGTAGCTGTGATCGTAGGTGGTGGTCATAATCATGACGCCGGGGAATTCCGCCTTCAACAGTTCCACCGCCCGCTGTACCCGTGCAAATTCCTCGGGCTTCTCCTCGTCGCAACCGTAAATATAGGCGTGTTCCAGCAACCCCCGTTGCCTGGCCTGATTATACCCTTCGCGAAGCGTGGGCAGATGTTTAGCCTTCCAGGCCGCGATTTCCTGGTCCGTGGCACCGCAATGGCCGTAGTAGCCAAGGTTGAACCGGTCCAGGCGCCCTTGCCGATGCAGGTGGTCGAGCAACTCAAAATCCGGCACGCCGTGATGATACAGGCTGTCAAAGGTGATGTAATTTGACTTCGTAACTTTAACTACTCTGGTTGTGGCGTCGTTTTGCGCACCGG
>JBAXGN010000206.1 GCA_037139415.1 Verrucomicrobiota bacterium
CGCTGGTGGAACCGGTGCTCATGGCGCCGCTGCGCCGGGAATGGGCCGCGCTCAAGGGCGAACTGGCTGCCGCCTACGCCAAGGGCAAGGGCACGCCCGCGCAGCGCGCCCAGATCCTCGCCTTTCTCAAAAAGCTCCGCACTATCATTGTCCTCGACCCGGCGTGCGGCAGCGGCAACTTCCTCTACGTAGCGCTCCAGATGCTGCTGGGCTTGGAAAAAGAGGTCATCACCTTTGCGGCGCAACTCGGCTGGCGGTTCGAGCCGGAAGTCAGCGTGCAACAACTGCGGGGCCTGGAAATCAACCCGTACGCATTCGAGCTGGCGCAGGTCTCCGTCCAGATCGGTTACCTGCAATGGCGGCGCGATAACGGGTTCAACAACAACCGCACACCCGTATTGCAAAATCTGGACGGGTTCCAGAATGAAGACGCCTTACTGGTGCCGCACTTCCGCAACAAAGCCAAGACGCTGAAAGAAGCGCAAGCGGGCGAACACGCGGGCGATGATGACTTGAAGTTTTACTCGGAGCGCGAATGGCCCAAGTGCGATGTGATTGTGGGAAATCCACCGTTTTTGGGCAATAAGCGGCTCCGTTCCGAACTTGGTTACGCCTATACAAAAGCCATTTTCAACACCTTTGGAGACCGGCTCCCAGCCACTTCTGATTTCTGTTGTTACTGGCTTGAAAAGGCACGCAAACAGATCGAATGCGGCAAATGTAAACGCGCCGGACTGCTGGGAACGACTGGCTCCAAACAAGTCAGTTCGCGCCGCGCCTTTGAACGCATCCAAGCAACCGGGCGAATCTTTTTTGCCATTTCTGATCGGGACTGGTTCGATGCCGCCACGGCGATTCGGATTTGCATGGTCGGCTTTGCCGGTTTGGATGCAACCGACAGGCCATCACTGGATGGTAAGGAAGTCGCAACGATCAACGCTGATTTGTCCAGCGGACTCGACACCACCGGAAAGCAATTCCTCCATGCCAACGCAAAGCTCTGCTTCATGGGGACGACTAAAGTTGGCGACTTTGACATTCCACAAGAAAGCGCCATAGAAATGCTTTCGGCAGTGAATCCGCATGGGAAACCCAACAGTGATGTGTTACGCCCCTGGAGAAATGGTAGTGATATTGTCCGAGCGCCAACGCATCGCTGGATCATAGATTTCGGGGTTGATATGCCCGTCGAAGAGGCATCCCTTTACGAGGCACCGTTCGGCTATGTGGAAAAGCATGTCAAACCTGATCGGATGAACAATAGTGAACCCGCGCGCGTAAAGTTCTGGTGGTTGTTTGCTCGGGCGCGGCCTGACTTGCGAGAGGCGGTAAATCACCTGCCTAAATTTATCGCTACCGCACGCGTTGCGAAGCATCGGCTATTTGTCTGGTTTGATTCAACCATTCTGCCTGACTCTAAAGCCATTGCCATCGCCTTCGGTGACGATTACCGCTGGGGCGTACTGCAATCGCGCATTCATGAAGTTTGGACATGCGTAACTTGCGGTTGGCACGGCAAAGGCAACGACGCAACCTACAATCCGACGGAGTGTTTCGAGACGTTTCCCTTTCCATTCCCCGACGATTTGCAGGCATCTGCGCCACCCGCTCCGGAACCGCCAGTGGCGAATGACGGATGGGACACCGTGATGACGACCCGATTCTACGAGGTTAAAGAAGATGCGCCACCCTACGGCGGTCCGCCCACCACGCCAGCGGGGCACCGTGCGGCGATTGCATCGGCGGCGAAGGCATTGAACGAGTTGCGCGAAAGCTGGCTCAATCCGCCGGAATGGACGGAAACCCGTGTGCTCCAATTCCCCGGCACGGTGGGTGGCCCGTGGGATCGTTACATTGACCGCAGCACCGTTCGGGATCGCGGCAGCTTCCAAATCGGCACGGTGCGGTATCCGCGTTTGGAACCACTCGACGCTGAGTGTGCCGCCAAACTCAAGAAACGCACTTTGACCAATCTCTACAACGAACGCCCCATGTGGCTGGACCTCGCCCATAAGAAATTGGACGCTGCCGTCTCCGCTGCCTACGGCTGGCTGGCCACTTTATCGGACGAGCAGATTCTGGAACGGCTGCTAGCCCTGAACCTGGAACGCGCCGCCCAAGAGGAACAGGGAAAAGCGGGCACGGATAAGAAGGCGAAAACGTCGCGGGCCAAGAATGCGGATGAGATGATATAGGGAGGGGAATAGTGAACGGAGGATGGACGGGATGGGGCATTGCAAATTGAAAATTGTAAATTGCAAATTGGGAAAACCGAAAACGACCCCATTCACCATAAAAATCAGAAGGCACCTCAAAGATGGAAAGGGCTGGGACGGATGGGACCAACGCGCCAGCACTGGCGTCGTTGAGGCTCCAGGGGCGGGTCCGGGTTGGCCAAGCAAAAGGCGGCACGCGGTTTCAACCGATGGCAAACGGATTCCGGACACTCGACGCGCAATTGAACCATGCCCAAAAGAACAGTCTTATCCGTTTAGGCTTTTTCGGCGCTGACCGCTTCAATTTGTTTTTTCAGGGCGGCGACGGCCGGGGTGATTTCATCGGCCAGCTTTTTCCAACGGCATTCCAAGGAAATGCAACCGCGGTAGTCCAGCTTTTTTAACGCTCGCAGATAAGGCTTAAAGTCGTCCCCATCCGTGCCAGGCGGAGTGCGTTGCGCCTTCTCCGCAAGGTGGCAGTGTGCCAACAGGGAACCGGCTTCCAGAATGGCATCCGGCGCCTCATTTTCCTTGAGCATGTGATACATGTCAGCGACCAGCTTGACCTTTGGATGGTCGACCCGCTTGATCAGTTTGTAGCATTCGCCGAGCGTATTGCCCAAATTGGTTTCCTCACGATTCAAACTCTCCATAGCCACAATCACACCATTCGCTTCCGCAGCCTGGCCCAGGCGCCTCACCACGCTGATAAACTGCTCATCCGCTTTGGCGCGATCAAACCCATCCGGTACCTTTCGGGCACTACTGCTGCCCAGAACCACGATCCCCACCCCCAGTTCCCGGGCGCGTTTCAGAGCAATGGAGGCGTAAGCAACCACTTCATCGTGCTTGGGCTCGGGGCCAACCAGTTTCAAATCGCCCGGTAAAAATCCGTTGCAGGCGCGAACGGGAATGTTCCTGGCTTTAAAGGCCTCGGCGATTTTGGAAAATTCCGCATCGGGAAGCTTGGGGTTCAGCAGCTTCCCTACGTTTTCCTCCACATAAGTGCATCCGGCCTTCTGAATGATATCCCATTGGTTCGCGGACCCGCAAACGCCCACGTCGCAACTCCAAGTCGTGCTGGCGGCACACTGTCCGGGTAGTGATAAGAATTCCATGCCGGCGAATAAAGCACCGCTGCCGGCCAGACCACCCAGGAATTCGCGTCGCGACCAATCCACCGTGGGCGCTGGTGCCACGGCAGAAGGTAGCGAACGGCTTCCATGATTCCGCAGGTTTTCCGCCTGTTTTGTATTCCTGCTGCCTTGCTGCATCGGGGCTATATTCATGGGGGCAAGGCTAATGATGCCGCTTGCCTGACGTCAATCATGATTTTACCGTTTGTCACTCGCGCTTGCGGACGCCAAGCTAGCGGACAGCCTCATCCTCAATTTGGGCTACACATCGTCTCTCAAAATTGTTGCCCACCGGCGGCGCGCTCAATTGCCAGCCTGGCGGCGGGAATATTCCCACTGAAACTTCAGACGCCAACGGCATCCATTTCCTGGTACGCGCTCCGCAACCACATTTTCACGCGTTGACGATCCATCAGACCGAGCCCGGTGGTTTCTTTATCAGCGGAGTTTTTTGCCGCCCAGAAGCTGCTGCTGCGCGCGTCAATCTTTTGGATGGCGGCCTCGTTCAACCGCTTGATGGAAACCGTGCGCGCTCCAAGTGCCAGCGCCCGTTCCGCTTCGCCTGACTGTTTGAGGATGCTGAAATCATCGCCGCGAAGCTCGTTCAACACCAGTACATAGCGGAGCCGATTGCCGAACCGATCAAGCAGTTTGGCCAGCAGATCCACCGAATCCTTGCCGGCGTCCATCACATGCCAGTAATGAAGGGAAAAGCCCCCCTCTTCGGCCAAATCGAATACGCCGGACTCTTCCATCCATTTTGCCAGGGGTTCGAGCGTCTGAGCCGCGAGGTCAACCAGGATGCGACGCTCGGGCTGCTCGACTGCCGCTTCGACAATCGCGTCCAAGGCCTCATAGCGATCCACCAGCACCGGCGAGGCATAGCCGGCGTAAAACCGCATCAGCGCCCCATGCGAGCGATCCGTGTCAAAGCCGAGGAACGGCAGTTGCTTGTCAATCAGGTATTGCGCGAGAACGCGCGCCACAAGGGATTTGCCCACCCCGCCTTTTTCCCCACCAACCAAATGAATATTCGACATAATTGTTTTTTATTTTTACAGGTTATATTCACTACTCATTAAGTCCCGGGCACCCTCGGAAACCATGTTGAATCCAAGTGAGCCCAAAACCTCCGCCAAACCGTCGCTGGGGTGGTGCAACCGGTCTGGCTTTCTTTTCAGAGGCGGGAGGCACTGGTTATTGGCCGCCCGCCGCCGCCAAACGTTACGCAATAATTGATTTGGGGCAAGGAGAAATCCGGCTCCTCGCTATTTTGAATGGAACAGGGGTCCAGTTAAACCCGAAATCCGAGGGCCGAATTCCGAAAGAATACCGAATTCCGAATTCCGAAGCCGAAATCCGAGGGCTGGCACGCGGTTGGTGGCCGGTTCGCGTTTCACGTTGAAACGCGGCGTTGTTCCAGCCCGGCGACGGCCACAGGCGTCGGTGGCTCCCCTCATGGAGGTGGCGTGTTTTCGGATCTCGGATTTCGGGTTTCTTTCGGATTTCGATTTTCGGTCTTCGGACTTGATCGCCATCCGCAGCCAAAAATTGGAGTCGGCCATCCCCCACATTAATGTTGGGAACCCCGAATAAAGCTACCAAAATGTCGCTTTAAGCCAGCGGCATTAAAATGAATGTTCGAACGGCGTGAAGCGAGGGACTCTGCGCAAGTGCTTCATAAAGCGACGTTAATAACACGCGAATCGGAGGATGATTTGTGGTGTTCCTGCCCTGCCAACGGCTTGGCATGGTCTGTGCTAAGTCTGGGTTGGCGAATGATTCGATGATCACTTTCCAAGGCATACGATGAACCAGCTTAACAACGTTGTTGACAGTGACAGGATCATGGCACAGATAGACACGATTATGATGTTGCAAAAATCGACGGTGAATCAAGTGCTGGCGCGCCGCAAAGCGCGCGAGTGGTCCCAGGCTGAACTGGCGCGCCGGGCGGGCATTTCCCGGGCAGCCGTCAGCGCCATCGAAGGCGAACATCTCACGCCATCGGTCACGGCCGCATTATCGCTGGCGGCGGTTCTGGAATGTTCCGTCGAGGAGCTGTTTGGTCGCGCGGCAGTCTCGCCACAGCGCGGATCGGAGTGGGGCTGGGCGCCGCGAACGGAACCCTGCCGCTATTGGGAAGCCGAAGTGAGCCGGCGGCGCATACTTTATCCCGTCGAGGCGGTGTCGTTGAATCCTGTTCCCCACGATGGCCTTTGGGATGGCGGAGTGTGCCGGGAGATCGGTGATTCGCCCGCCGAGCGGACGCTGACACTGGCTTGTTGCGATCCGGCGGCAGGTCTCCTGGCCGCCGAATACGCGCGTGCCTCGGGATTCCGGTTGCTGATATTTCCACGCAGCGGCGGCACGGCCCTGGAATTGGTGCGCAAGGGTCTGGTGCATGTGGCCGGGTTGCATCGTTCGACGGCGGAGCACCCGGATCGCAATACCGAGACGGTTCGCACCCAGCTTGGCGAAGGCTATCACCTGTTGCGGGTTGCGCAATGGGAGGAAGGGATCGCGCTCCCGATGGGCGATCAGACCTGCTCGCCGGAGCGCCTGGTCCGGTCTTCACGCCGCTGGGCGGTGCGTGAATCCGGGTCTGCGGCGCGCGAATGCCTGGACGAATTGCTTGGGGGGCGGGAGTTCTCCGGCCGCCAGGTGGATGGTCACGCAGCGGTTGCCGAAGCGGTTCATGCCGGGTGGGCCGAGGCCGGCATCTGTGTGAAGCTCTGCGCCGCTGAAGCCGGGTTAAACTTTCTCCCAATGCGTACTGAAACACTGGATTTCTGTTTTCCGACCGGGAAACAGCACGACCCGCGCATCCAGGCGCTCATCCGCCTGTTACGCAGCCGGGCTTATCGCCGCCTGGTCAGCGAATTGCCCGGCTACGATGGCCGATACACTGGAGAACTTGTGTCCCTTTGACCCAATCATTCGTTACTAATTTAATAAACCCATAACACATGAACAAAAGAAAGACCATGACATCATTATTATCCCCGACGAGTCCGCTTGGGCGGCTCCAAAAGACGGTTTGCCTGATTACCATCCTCGCACCGGCAGTTGCCGCCGTTGCTGCCGATGCGCCAACCAGCCAATCTGCGTCGTCTGCCACAACCGCACCCGCTCAAAGCGCCGGCCTGGGCAATGACTGGTTGCGCAAACAGTCTGGGGAATGGGAGAAGTGGGACATTGGCGGTCAGTTCCGCATGCGCTATGAAATCAAGCAAAATGCCGGTTACATCTCCAATAATGATTTCGTACACAACAGGGCCAACGACAATGATTACCTGATGGAGCGGCTCAAGTATCACTTGGGATACACCCCTGCCCCGTGGTTCACCGCCTATGTCGAAGGCCGCAGCAGTTTCGAAGAATGGGATCGCCGCGCCCCTTCACCGGAACTGGATCGGTTCAATCTGCGCCAGGCGTTCCTGTTGTTCGGGAATCCCAAGGCATTGCCCGTCACGGTGAAAGTGGGGCGTCAGGAACTCCTTTATGGTGAGGAACGAATGGTTGGCATCGGAGATTGGAGCACCACCGGACGGACATTCGATGCCGCGAAAATCCGGCTGGAAACCGAGTCTTGCTGGGTGGATGCCTTTGCCGGCCGGGTGGTAGTGCCCACGGATGGCCGCTTTAATGTAGCCAACGACTACGATTGGTTGATGGGCCTATACGGTTCGACCACGAATCTGATCCCCTGGCAGGAGACTCAACTCTATTTCCTGTCGCATAATGCCAGTTCTGATGCTCCCAATGCGATTGCTCCCGGAGTGCCCGGCACCCCCACCAGCGCCCGTGACATTTACACCTACGGCACCCGTTGGGCGTCGTTACCAGGGAAATTGGGCGGCTGGGATTACTCCCTGGAAGCGGCGGGACAATTCGGCAGCATCAACCAAGCCAAGGTCCGGCGGGTCCAACAGGCCTATTCCGTTTTCGCCAGCGGTGGTTATACCTGGAAAGATGCCTGGGCCAGCCCACGCCTTGGCTTGGGCTACGAACACGGCTCCGGCGACCACAACCCCAATGATGGCAAAAATCAAACCTTTGATAATCTCTTTGGCACCAACCATCGGTTCTATGGAGTCATGGACCTGTTCAGCCAACGCAACCTGCACATACCACGCCTGGGTGCCTCACTTAAACCACTCAAGAACCTGACCCTCTCCTCCGAGTACCTGCTGTTCTGGATGGTTGATACTCATGATTCGCTCTATCCCGAAGCAAGTTCAGGCCGCAGTGTCAACGGTTATGGCAAGCATCCTGATTTTCACACGTTTGTAGGGTCGGAGTTGGATATCGTGGCCAGTTACGCCGCCACGTCATTCTGCGATGTGCAACTCGGGTACGGCCACTTCTTTGTCGGCGATTACATCCGGCAATCGGTGAATTCAGTGGCGGCCAACGGCGGTGCAGTGGATGCCAACTGGACTTATTTTCAATTGCGTTTAAATTTTTAGCCGCAGCAGTCAGCACAAGTTCCTGGCGATCACCTGACCCAAATATGCGGGTACCCATGATAAACTACCTTTCAGCAATACTGCTGGTGAGCGTGACCATTTTAGGCGGATTTCCACTCGTAGCCGCCACCGTGACTGTCTTCGCCGCTGCGAGCCTGACCGATTCGCTCAAGGAAATCGCCGCCGCCTATGAAAAGCCGTCCGGCGACAAGATCGTATTCAACTTTGCCGCGTCGGGCCCATTGGCGCGTCAGATTGAAGCGGGCGCGCCTGCCGACCTCTTTTTCTCCGCCGACGAGGCCAAGATGGACACACTTGAGAAGCAAGGGTTGATCGTCAAGGAAACCCGCCGGAGCCGGCTTTCAAACCTCCTCGTTTTGGTGACCCTGACCGACAGTTCCTTGACCATTGCTTCGCCCAGGGACCTGGCAACGCCGGGCGTGAAGCGCCTCGCGTTGGGCGATCCCAAGACCGTGCCGGCCGGCACTTATGCCAAAGAGTATCTCACGAAACTGGAATTGTGGTCGGGCGTGGAAAAGAAAATCATCCCTTGCGAAAGCGTGCGCGCGGTGCTGGCGGCGGTCGAATCCGGCAACGTGGACGCGGGCATGGTGTACAAGACGGACGCCGCCATTTCCGGCAAGGTGAAGGTCGCGTTTAAAGTGTCCGCGAACGACGGCCCAAAAATCAGTTACCCGCTGGCGCTGGTAAAAGATTCCCGGCAGCCGGTGGCGGCCAGGAAATTTCTGGACCATCTCACCGGCCCGGAGGCGGACAAGGTTTTCCTTCGCCGCGGGTTCATCCTTTTGCCGGCGGAAGCGAAGCAATGAATGCTTGCCCGCGCCGGCTAAACCAAAAACACAAACTATGAAACTAAGTGCCCGTAACGTCATCCAAGGCAAAATCAAGAGCATCAAAAAGGGACCGATCAGCACGCTAGTCGTGCTCGAAATCGCCCCCAACGTGGAAATCGTCTCCGTCGTCACCAGTGAGGGAGCCGGCTCGCTCAAGTTGAAGAAGGGACAAACCGCTTATGCCATCGTCAAAGCGTCCAATGTCATGATTGGCGTGGATTGACGTGACTGCCGAAGAGTGGCAATTCATCCGCTTCACGACCGGGATGGCCGTGGTGAGCACGCTGTGGGTTTTGCCTTTTGGCCTGGCCTTGGCGTGGGCGCTGGCGCGGCGGCAATGGCGCGGCAAGGCGCTCGTGGAGACGCTCGTCTCGCTTCCGCTGGTCATGCCGCCGGTCGTCACCGGGCTGGTCTTGCTGAAACTGTTTGGCCGGCGCGGCCCGGTGGGGCACTGGTTGCAGGATTGGTTTGGCATGGAAGTGGTCTTCACCTGGAAGGCGGTGGTGCTGGCTCTGGCGGTCATGTCGTTGCCGTTGTTTGTGCGGGCGGCCCGCTCGGCCATCGAGGAGGTCAATCCCCTCTTTGAACAACTGGCCCGCACCCTCGGGGCCGGCGAATGGCGCGTGTTTTTCACCATCACCCTACCGCTGGCCCGGCGCGGGGTGCTGGCGGGCACGTTGCTGGCGTTTGCCCGCGCGCTGGGTGAATTCGGCGCCACCATCATGGTGGCCGGGAACATCCCCGGCCAGACCACCACCCTCTCGGTGGCGATTTACCAGCACGTCCAGCTTGGTGAAGATGGTCATGCCTGGACGCTCGCCGCCGTGGCGGCGGGGTTGGCGTTTATCGCGGTTTGGGCGAGCGAGCGGTTGCTGCGCCGCCGGGAAGGAACCCCTTGAACACCGGGTTGCACGCCGCCTTTTCGAGGCGCTTTGCCGCTGGCTCAACCATCCAGGTGGAGACGTTGCAGGTCGCGCCGCAGACGGGCGTCACCGTGCTCTTTGGGGCGTCCGGTTCCGGCAAGACCACCGTTCTGCGCTGCCTCGCCGGTCTGGAGCGGCCCGACGCGGGCATGATCCGTTTTGACGATGGGGTCTGGTCGGACGCGGCGGCGGGCCAGTTCCTTCCGCCGCGCCAGCGCAATATCGGTTTTGTGCCGCAAGATTATGCGCTATTCCCACATCTGACCGTGGAGCAGAACATCGCTTACGGCCTGAATGATCTGCCTAAAACTGAGCAACAGCAACGCATCGCCCATGCCTTAAGCTGGTTGAGCCTGGAAACCTTGGGCAAACGCCTGCCCCGGGAACTGTCGGGCGGGCAGCAACAGCGCGTCGCCCTGGCCCGCGCCTTGGTGCGCCGCCCGCGCCTGCTGCTGTTGGATGAACCCTTGTCCGCCCTGGACACCCCGACGCGTCAGCGGTTGCGCGGCGAACTGCGCGCGCTCCTGCGCCAGAGCGAAATCCCGACGCTGCTCGTCACGCATGATCGCCAGGAGGCGTTGGCGCTGGGCGACAACCTCGTGATCATGCACGAGGGGCGGGTGGTCCAACAAGGACCGGCCCATGAAGTCTTCAACCGTCCCGGCAGTATCGCGGCAGCCGGCATTCTCGCCGTCGAAACCATCCGGCCCGGGCGCGTCTTGGAGATGGCCGAGGGCTTGGTCACCGTGGCCGTTGGCGATATTCGGCTCACGGCGCTCAGTCACGGCCTCCCAGCGGGCACAAGCGAGGTGTTCGTGTGCATCCGGGCCGAAGACGTTATTCTGACCCGGGGTGAAGAAGGCCAGAGCAGTGCCCGCAACCAGTTATCCGCGACCGTTTCCACCTTGGTGCGCGAAGGTCCACTGGTGCGGGTGGATTCGGACTGCGGCTTTCCGCTAACAGCCCTGCTCACCAAACAAGGCTGTGAAGAAATGGCCTTGCGCGAAGGCGCGCGCGTGTACGCGCTGGTCAAAGCCCCCCATATCCATTTGATACCACACGTGGCCTGAGGTGTCGTTACTGGAAGATTGAGATGGCATTCAAAGTTTTTTCATTTCACGCTTGCCATCAAAGGGACCTTTCTTTTCCATGTGGTCATGTCGCGCAAATCAAGAGTCCAATTTCCGGGGGCCATCAACGCCATGGGGATCGGCGGGAGGACATTTATCCAGATGCCGTGGATCTGCGTATTTCTTTGGGAACGATTCAAAAGGAGGTATCATGAAAAAACAGGCAAATGGTCTGTCCCCCCACCGACCTTGACTTCCGAGTATCGACCGGTAGAGGTGGAGGAATAGGCCGAATGAAAAAGCAATATCCTGCCGGTGAATCGTTCGTGAATTTGGCCTCTCTTGCCATGTTCGCGTTACTTTGCTCAGGAAGCATCGTTGCCGCTGCGCCAGCCATCGATGTGCAGCAGCCGCTGGGAATATCTCTTATCGATGGCGGGTCCATTGTTGATTTCGGGATTGCGGCAACGGGCGGCAGTGGGACGGCAAAAACCTTTTCCATTTTCAATCTCGGCGCGGCGAATCTGTCGGGAATCATCATCACCAAAGATGGCTTGAACAGCAGCAATTTCACCGTCAACACATCGGGGATGAGCACCACAGTGGCTCCCGGCAGCAACACAACATTCAAAGTCACTTTCGTGCCTAATGCGGACGGCGTCCTCACGGCTGCGATTCACGTGGCAAGTAATGACCCAAGCAAGAGTCCGTTCGACATCTCTTTGGTAGGAGAAGGCCGCACTTTCGTGGTAGTAAGCTTGAACAACCCATCTGATACCGGGCCGACCACTAAGGGCCTTAATGCGGCTGGACTGGTTCTCAACGTGAACCTTGGTTTCGCCCCGGCACCCGGGACGCAGTTGGTTGCAGTGAATAACACTTCGCCCGATCCGGTTTCCGGATTCTTCCGCAACGCACCGGATGGCGGAACCATCCCGATAACCATTGGTGGCCAAACGTTCTTCTTCCTAGTTCGCTACGACGGTGGCGATGGCAATGATGTCGTGCTTAAGGCGGTAGATTGGGGACACCTCAACCTCGGAGGTTGCGGCATGGTTCTGCTTTTGAAGCGCGACCCTCGAATCACAAATGCCACTCATCTCTACATCGGCAGCGATGTCGCAGGTATCTGGCGCAGCAAGAATGCTGGCACAAGTTGGGAGCAGTTGACGCCTTGGAGAATGCTGGACACGCAGGATTGGTTTCCCGATCCCACGGATGCCCAAGGTTTCTTTGTAGCCTCGCAGAAGGGAGTATGGCGCGTTTCAGGAGATGGGTATTCCTGGAATCAATATGGAACCTTCCCTTCCGGGGAGGTGTGTGCCCTTGGAGGCGCCGTCGATACAGCGACAACCAATCTTGTGATGTATGCTGGTGTGGGTAACGCACGTTATAAAAACATCCCATCGGGTTTCACTGCGGGCCTCTATAAGCGCATTGGCGCAGGGGCATGGTCACTTCTTTCCGTCACCGTATCATCCACCACCCTCACTAATGCTGTCGTTGGCCTAGAGGTGAACCCGGCGAACCCTAACCAACTTTGGATTTGCGGTCCGCAGGGGGTTTTCTACTCGCTGAATGGTGGTACCACGTGGGAATTGCGCACCAATGGGCTGCCTAAAGGAAATGTGAACCGCATTCTCGTGAACCCTGGATACTTTTCGGACGATTCGATTTGCGTCGTGGAAAATGGCGGAGTTTTCCGGTGGAACGGCGGGATTTGGCTAGACCTCAGTGGCGCAGGCGGAACGGGTCCGCTACCAACGGCAACGCCGTGGCAAAGTCTGGCTTGGGACAGTGCGTTTCCTTTTGGCGAGCGGCTGCTCGTCATCACCAGCGGAACTTCGACGGGAGCGTGCTATTACACTCAGAACGGCAATACCAACACTCCGGTTTGGTCAGAGCGCAGCGCTGTGGGAACGCAGCCGTATGGTTGGGCTCCCGGGGCTTCGCCCAATGCTTGTGTCCTCTATAGTAATACGGGGTTTGTTGCGCGCTCCGCTGCTGTAAAATCGCCCAACCTTACCCTTTCATCAGCGGGTTCATATTATTGGAGAGCAATGTATTCCCAAGTGAACGGGAGCAATGCGCTCAATCAGACTCTCTGGACCGAACGAGGTTTTCAGAACACAGTCGCTGCAGCCATCGCAGCCAGCCCAGTGGATCCCAACCGAATTATGGTGGGAAGCTTCGACATAGGAATGTGGTTGACCACAAACGGGGGGGTGAGTTGGGCAAACAAGAGTCCTATTCGTGCTAGCAGCGGAGTTGGCACGGCGGGAGCCGTCGCGTTCAGTCCGTTGGACCCCACCAAGGTTTACTGCGGCGGACGGGACACCGTGGCCGGTTCACCGGGCAATTCGGCCATCAAGTTCAGCAGTGATTCGGGAGAAACTTGGACTGATATTTCCAGCGCCACATTCCCTGGATACAATAATGCTCCACAAGATTTTGCCTTCGCGCCAGACGGAACGCTGTTTGTCGCCGCGAACCCCGAATCTCCGTTCACCACAGAAGGCGGAGTATGGATGCGGATCACCAGTCCCAGCCCGGACTGGGCCTGTATCGGCTTGAGCGGGAAAGCATGCCGCTCCGTGAGTCTCGCACCTTTTGCGAGTGACCGAATACTCGTTGGTACCCTCTCTAGCGCTGGCGTATACTACGGGCGATACCAAGCCAATGTATGGAGTTTCACGAGAATACTCAATACCAGCACCGAATGTTGGCACGTCAGGGGTGTGTGACCGGAGAGTAACTTTGTTCAAGCGGCGATTTGGATTTTGAGGTAA
>JBAXGN010000207.1 GCA_037139415.1 Verrucomicrobiota bacterium
TGTCCGGGATGAAGTCAATCAAGTCCAGCTTGCGCAGCGCCGCTTCCGTGGCCGAATGCATCGCAATCGCCGTCAGCCGGTCACTGCGGTCCCCCAGCTTCAACGTGGCATCCACGAACGTGGAACCATTCAGCACCGTGCTGGTCGTCTTGCTCGCGATGGATTCGCTGGCGATGGTCAGCTTGTTTCCGGACATGCTGGCCGCGGCAAAGATGCCCTTCAGGCACGACACCACCATGCCCTCATCCGTACGCGCCCAGTACTCCGCCACCAGATCCACAATCCGCTGCATCGGATCATCGCCCGAAATCACCTTCGCCAGGTGATTCACACTCCACACCTGCGCGTCATTCTGAATCCGCGCAATGTCCTGGTCGCTGGTGATCTTGTTCACCGTGAGCGATGCCGAATCACTCAGGAGCTGCCGCGCCCCGCTCAGGTCCTTCCAAAACGGCATCTTCACATCGCGCCCGCCGCCCGCTGCCAGAGCGTCAAATTCAGGCGCATGCTCCACAATGCCGCACTGTCCAAACGTGGACAACACCGCCGTCCGTTCGACCGCATACCGCTCGAACAACGTCGGAACAATAATATCTGCCACTGCCGTCTTACTCATAACTTACTCCGTTTCCTTTCTCGTTTTTTACTGATGACTGATCACTGTTTACTGCTTACGCCGCCGCCTTGAGCCGTGCCGCCAAGCCCGGATCACTCTTCTGCAACTTCATTTGCTCCGTGAGATTCCACGTCTCCTTGCGGAACGGGTTTTTCACGGCCCGACTACCGACCGCCCCGGAGGCGTTGCCAGCCGCCCCGCCGCCCGCGTTGGATTCAAACAGGTGCGGTGCTTCCGCCACTTGCTGGTCGGTCCATTCCTCCAAAGTCATGGGGGTGATGCCATCCTTGCCGTAACGAACGGTCTTGCCATCCGCCTCATAAGCCGTGGGCACCCCATTCACCAATCGGAACACCGTGCGCGCCCGCGCCGTGATGTCCGGGATGGCCGTGGGCCGCAGCCCGCGTTTAGTCGCCACCGTGAGCACGCCCTGGTCAATCTGGATCGTCACCAGCCGGGCATTCAACGCATCCCGCTCCCCGGTCAGGCCGAGGACCTGCTTGTCCCAATCCGCCTTCAACCCCTTGATGCGGTTCTCCACCACCTTGTCCACCTCGCCCGCCTTCAACTGGGCGGCTTCCTCAAGCTTCTGTTTTTCGGTAGCCAGCTTGCGAACTTCATCCGGGTCAATCCCCTCGAAGCGTTGCCTCAACTCATCGCGCTCCTTGGCCAGGGCCAGATTGCTGGCGCGGATTTCATCCAGCTTGGTTTTCTCGACCACGCCCTCCGCATCCAAGTGCCAGGCGCCATCGCGTTCGGTGTAAAAACCAGCGTGCTCCGCCGGAATTTCCTCTCTCGATTTGTATTTGTATTTCAGTGCCATAATTTTCTGTGGCAGCCGACATCACGAGGCTCTGTTTTTTCTTCTGCCTTTAGCCTTTTGCCTTCTGCCTTTCCGCACATTACACCACGGTTTTAGAAAATATTTGGCGGAGCACGCGTGGCGCATTTTCATGTTAGCCGATGACTACCCGATTCACGCCACACCACGCCACACCACGCCACAATTTTTTATAAAAATTATTTGACACATTTTAGCTTGATGGACGGAAGACAAAATTAGCCCTAACGTATGACGTTGTGCCTTAAATATTTCAGGCAAGACGCCGGGAAAATGCAATCCGTTAGAAGTTATTTACCTGGTGTTACTGGTATATAACATGAATTTAGAGTTCCACTAAATTCTTGTACATCAAGCTGGGTCGCGTTATAAACTCGCTATTAAGTATATATCGTTACGAACAAGTTTACCGCCGTTGATATGTTTTATGGGAATTGTAGAAACGTATTTTAGGGATATAATTGCCGTGAGAGACACAAATCTCACTTTGTTCGAATGTCATGCTCAGAACTATTTTAATGACATAGCATTTTTCTCTAAAATGCACAGGCAATATGACAAGGAGTTAGAAGCATACACGTCATACAAGTTTAATGTGTTCAAATATATTGATACGAATGAGAATTAAATATCCGCCATAGTGGTTGATATTTTACGGCCGTACGGCGAGCATGGGCAAGGACCCGTTTTTCTTGACGAGTTCCTAAAGCTCATAAATTTCCAAAAAACAACCAAAATACCTACAATTGATACTGAAGTGCTCACTCGTCAACACGTCAATAATTTAAGGAGAATGGACATACTCATAGATTGGTCGGATTTTGGAATTATGATAGAAAATAAACCCCGATATGACGATAAAGACGATCAATTAAAGGATTACGCGTAAGATTTAGCAAATAAGTACGGAAAGACAAACTTCATCATTGTTTATTTGTCAGACGATGGTCATTTTCCTTCTGAAAACAGTATTCCCAAAGACCTTAGGCAGAGGCTTGAGCAGACGAATCAATTTATTCACATAACTTATAGAAACCAGTTTAAGAAGTGGATTCTAAATTGCGTGAGTCTTTGTCAATCCGAGCACTACAAATGGTTTTTAAAGGACTTTATCAATAACACACTAAACAACTACATATGATAGATTTAACAACTGTTATAATTAATCAGGCACTTAAAAACGAAGAGAATCTGGAAGTGGCATTTGAAACATGGAAAGCATTTAGTAGTCGGCAGATTTACGAGAGAATACGCACTGAATTTATTAAGGTATTAATTACTAATATCAATAGCACAATAAAAACAAAATGTGCATTGGATATTAGTGAGGTATGTTGGACTGATGAGAGTACCGGGAATTTTATAAACATACACACTATACTGCATGGGAAAAACTGGATCAATAAGTTTAAATTAGGCATGAAAGACCATGATAAAGATAGACTTTATTTCTCAATTGCCCTTATTAGTGACAATGAGGATAAGCGGAAAAAAGCGCATGCCAGAATTAAACAAGTATTGAATGAAGGTAACGATTTTCCCAATCATTGGTGGAGTCGGGTGAAAAATCCCTATAATAACTGGGAAAGTAATTACGAGGGATTTAAACAATTCGCGTTTTGTGATAAAGTTGCTTTGGAATATTTTTTAGGCAGATTTTCCACTTTTATCGACATAATATCCAATGAGATGAAAGACTTTTGTTAAAAAGAAAGTCTGTTCATTGTAACGCTTGGTTTGGTGTTTTGTTACCGAGAATAGGTGGAGATTGTTTATAGAGGCCAATCAACCCCTTTTCCTCAGCATTCCCGCGCCCATCCGGTATAATTTCCGAACGCCGGAACAAATTGAATAACGTATCCTGGCTGATGGCTCCGGCCTGCCAGGCTGATACCAGCGCCGTGATCTCTTGCGCGCTCATGCCCGTCGTGCGGAAGTCCGTGTTCAAATCCAGCAACGCCTGCTGGTCCGTGATGTCCTCCGGATTTTCTTCCGTTGAATTCCACCAGTACACCCAGCGCACCACATGCGTCAGCGATTCGCTGATGCTCGTGGCCACACTGCTCAGAATACTATCCTCGCCACTCTGCCGGATTTGCAACGCCTCTGCCGTTTCCGCCACTTTCTTCTGCCCTTCCAACAGCCGCGATCCGAGCACCGCCAGCAATCGTTCCGCATGATCCAACGCCCGCTCAAACGACCCGAGCCCTTGCCCCATGTATTCCAGAAAACCAGCCGTGGCGCCGGTGTTTTCAGTTACCCAGGCAACATTCGACCCGATCTTGAGCGTGGCGGTTTTATCAAACCCGCTCACCCAGGCAGTCGGCAGCGCCGTATAATGCAGACCGTGTTTGAAATCGGCATCCATCCGGTAATGACTCAGGTTCATCGCAATGATGTCTTCCAGCGGCACGCGCGCCACGGTCGGCCGCGAGTTCTCCGGCCCATGAAACACAAACGGAATCAACGGCAGCGGCTTGCCCAAACGCAACGGCACCCGCGTTTCCGCCAGTTCCCATTCATTGCCTTGGCTCGTGCTTTGGCTCCTGCCGGCAGTTTTGGGCCGCCAAACATCCACCACACATCGGAAACCATTGGTCCCATCCGTCCCATGAGTCTCCTCCAGCTGCAACACCCGGATCTGTTCCGCGAATCCCGTTGCGAACAGGTCGCTCCCTGAAACTTCCGTCGCCTCTTTCAACACCACCAGCGTGGGAATACTGCGCCCGTTCACCCGTTCCACGCGCCAATTCAAAATTTGCTCAGCCCGGTACAACGTCGCATACGCGCGGTTCTCCCCGTGGCCAGTCTCGTCCGAGCCTTCCCAATCCACCAGCGTGCCACAGCGCCCGACACTCACAACTTCACTGACAATCTGTTTGGAAAAACCATACAACGACGTGCCCAGCATATCGGCGTCATTATTGAATTCTGCCATCGCTTGGCCCAACGCGCTTCCAGTAATCGGCACCTCGATATAGGGCGGCTTGCGGAACAACATCCCGACATAACCAGCCAGCGTCCGGGCAGCGGCGTTAAAGAACACGGCGCGCGCCTTGTACGCCTGGTACTCCTCATCGCTTTGCGCCTCCAATTTGGGCAGGTACTTTTCCCCCGCCACCTTGACGCTGTCTTCACCACCAAGGACATCACGGGCGCGAATCCAAGCCGCGGTCATCAAATCGTATTCCGGATGCGTATTATTCACTGGCATAAATGTTCTTTCTCTTAACTCCCAACCAAATCGGTCGGTATAAAAATACCATCATTATGCTACACAACTGCCCACCCCTATTCAATATGCTGTATTAGCGCCACATCACGCCATATCACGCCACATCACGCCACCGCCATTCTGAACCTGCGCTCGGCAGTGTCCCCCTCCACACCGGATGCTACGCAACCGGTGTTCCGGGGAAACGCCTTCCCATTAGTCCCATCCGTCCCAGTCCCTGCTGTCCTTGGAGTCCTTGCTGTTCTTTCCATTCATTCGTGTAACGCGCACACCACCCATCGGCGGCCCCGTTCGTGCCGCGGCTGTGGGTGGCCAGTCCGGCTCGGACCCCTGGCGGCTCGCGCCAATGGCACTCACGGGGCAGGCCATAGTCGCGTGTGCCTTCTTGGGTTGTTGACTATTAGCAATTTCTGCTAATCCAATGACAAGATAAGGTAAGCAAAGGCTTATCTGATTAGTATAGGTTTTAACGCATCAAAGCTCTGTCACTCTCGAAAAATTATGAAACTGGGCAACCATCGTGTTTTTCGCCCGCACCGTCAAATTGCGGTGGCCATTCTTTTTATGAACCAACATTATCCTTCCGTCATCCGTCGTCTCGCATTGATTTTGGGTTTTGTCCTGATAACGAGCGCCAGCCTGCACGCGATGCCGCAGACTACAACGGCGCAACTGGCCAATCTGCAACCCCTCGCCACCGAGGATTTGCCTCGGTTTGGTACTTACTGGGTTCTTAAAGGCCCCATCCCCGGCAAGCCCATACCGCCCACGCCGTTTCCGCCAACCGATTTGGTAAACCTTGGAGTGCCGGTCTATGCCATGGGCAACGGCCAGTTCATTGTGGATGACAGCCAGGTGGACTATGTGGCGCTCCGGCAACAACAGGCTTTGGATCATGTCGTACGCAGTCTGATGCTGCAAAATGGGCTGGATGACGACCCGCCCATACCAGGAGAAATGGCGATGGCAGATCCGCAGCTTCCGTCAACCTTCCATGACACCAATGAACTGTGGTTGGAGGTTTCCATCTCAAATACCGTCGCCAGCTTTATCATCCATACGCCGGAGGTTGCGGCGTACGATATATTCGGCACCACTTCGCTGGCCACGGATGTCGCGGGGTTGAATCGCACCAATTGGGTTTGGCTGATGCGAACGGACGTCGGCCAAACGAACAATCTGGTGCTCACCAATCGCTGGATGGGTAATGGGTTTTTCCGGCTGGGAACCATGTTGGACTCGGATGGCGACGGCCTCACGGACGCCTACGAGCGGCTGGTTTCCCATACCGACCCGACGAAGTGGGATACGGACGGCGATGGATTATCGGACGGCTGGGAGGTTGAGCACGGCATGGACCCCAATGTTGATGAGAGCGCACAAACCTCCGGGCGGTTGAATTATCAGTACGATGGCGCGGGCTGGCTTCGGGTAATTTCGGGGGCGGCGGGCGAGAGCATCACACTCGATGCGGAAGGCAACGTGCAACAAGTACCGTGAACCGGGCGAAAGGGAACATGATGAAAACGATCCGATTACTAATGCTGGGCCTTTGGGTTGCAATCGCGACTTGCTGGGGGCAGGACACGGCGGAATTCAATGGGCCGGGGTGGTTTCAAAGCACGGACAGGATAATTTCCCACTCGGCGTTGCCTGCCCGCCCAATGACTGCGCAGGGTAACGCGTCCCGGAGCGGATTCAGCCCCATGCAGCTTGTGAGCGCGCCTGAAATTGCCGAGGCGATCACTCCCGAAATTCAGGCCCTGGCGCGCGGACTTGAGAATGATCCCAAGCAGATTTTCGATTACATCCACGACCATATCCGCTACGTGCATTACTTCGGTTCGAAGAAGGGGGCGCAACTGACGCTCTTGGAGCGAAGCGGTAATGACTTCGATCAGTGCGCGCTACTGGTTGCGATGTTGCGGGCCGCCGGTCATACGGCCAGTTACCAGTTTGGTTTTGGGGTCATGACTTACGAAAGTCAGTACGGGGATGATTGGGATTTCAAGCATTGGATAGGGCTGACCATGGATGGTAGCAGCACCAGTGCAAGTACCATCGCCGCTTACACGATGAGCTTGAATGATCGTCGCGGGTATCCGTACTCCTATGCCTATGTGGATGGGACGAATGTCGCCATTGTGCTGCACCGGGTATGGGTCAAGTTGACCTGGAATGATTACACTTACTCGCTCGATCCGGCATTTAAAACCAGTAGGCCTCTTGACGGAATTGATCTCGCCACCGCCATGCGCCTGGACACCAATCAATTGATGACCGCAGCGGCGGGTACCAGCAACGCCGATTATGTCGTCAGCCTGAGCGAAGCAAACCTTCGCAATAAGCTGAGGGATTACACCACCAACCTGGTGAGCTATCTGCAAAGCAGCAACCCAAACTCCGCAGTGGAGGACATTGTCGGTGGGCAATTCATTGAAACCTCATTTTGGGATCCACTGGATCAAAATCTGCCATTTACCGTTGTTGCCGGCTTTACAAGCGACTGGGAAAACATTCCGACGAACCTGATGACGACGCTAAACATCACGGTGGACGCCACGACCAACCAGCTCTTGTTCATGCCGCAGTTGCAAGGGCAAAAGCTGGCGTTGACGTTCAGCACCAATGGGATCGCGCAATTGTGGTTGGAAGACGATCTGTTGCTACAAAAGCAGACCAGTAGCGGCGAGCATGTAGATGTGGTGCTGGGTATAGATCATCCGCATGGAAGTTGGGATTTTACCACCAATACGCTGATTAATTCGAACCGCAATGACCACATAACCACCAACACCTACCAGCGAACCAATGCGAGCTACGCGATCACGTATGCGTTCGAGGCGGACCAGGAATGGCTGCGGCATCGGCAAGACCGGTTGGATCGTTACCGGGAGCAGGGATTGGCGGACACCTCGCGCGAAGTTGTGACGGAGACCCTCAATATCATGGGATTGAATTGGATGCTGCAAACCGAGCGCATTGCCCGTGTGCTGGCGACGCAACAAGACATGCTCTTGCTGCAACATCATCGTTTTGGGCGCATGGCCCAAGAGTATGGCAAGGGCTATTACATCGACATCGGTCAGCAACTGAGCGGCCACTATCCGGCCAACGGAAATGGCGTGAGCGACTTAGCCCGTGGCACACGTATCTTCGACCTGCAAAGCTACTTTTCCAGCGCCGCCGAACACGCCCTGATTGAACAATTGCAGTCAAGCGGTTTGGTGGCGGCGTCCACGGTGAAAATGCTGCAAATCGGCAACGCCAATGGTCAACGGACCTATCAAGCACGAAGTAACAATTGGGCAGCTATTCAATCCAGCTTGAGTAATTACGATAAAACTTATCTGAAGAACAACTTCATTGATAAAGGATATACGCTGCTGCTTCCCGCGAATGGTTCAAATGTCCTTGCCGGTGCAGGCAGTTGGGCGGGTTACGGCATCGTCGCACGCGGCGGAGAGGGCGGATTTAGCGTTATGAGCATGCTCATTAGCGGCGGCTATCACGGTGGTTACGTGGCCAACCCTGGAGCGGTTGTGGACCCACCGTGTGTTGACCAAGCCAGTTGTGTCCAGCCGAATAAATTCAATCAAGGGTCGCCGTTGGTCCCAGCACCCTATTCCGGGGATCCAGTGAGCATGGTGGACGGCTCGTTTAAAATATCAGCGGCGGACCTGACCCTCGGGCAGCCCGAGCCGCGTGGAATTCGGTTCACCCGCTATTACAGTTCCAGCCGCCGGCTCCACAATTTTTCGGGCATCGCGCACGGTTGGACGCATAACTACGATTTGAAGGCGGTGGATGTCAGTGCCCCACTGGCGGGTCTGGGGGACACCACCCCTGCCCAAATGGCACCGATCATTGCGGCCACCAAATCCGCGTTTGCGCTCTACAACACCAATGGCAGTCCGAAAAATTGGGCGGTCACCGCGCTGATCGCCAAGTGGGGCCTGGATCAACTTATCAACAACGCCGTGTCTGTGACTTTGGGCGAGGATACCATCCAATTCATCAAACAGCCCGATGGCACCTACACGCCGCCTGCCAAATCTACCATGACGATGTATAAAACCAACGGGGTTTACCGGGTGCGCGAGCGGCATGGGAACACGTATAAATTCAATAGTGTTGGGCTGCTCACCAATATTGTGGACCTCTACAGCCAAAATCTCACGGTTGCCTACGACAGCAGCAACCGGGTAAGCACCATCAAGGATTGGAAAAACCGCACGCTGACATTGACCTATTCCGGCAGCCCACAGCGCCTCGATACCGTGGCTGACAACACGGGCCGTTCGGTGTCTTACGATTACACGACCACCGCCGGCCAAACAGACCTCACCAGCGTGACCGATCCGGAGAACAAGGCCAGCACCTTTGTGTACGACACCAATCATCAGATCGTGGCCACCCTGGATGCCTTGAACCGCGTGGTGGTATCCAACAATTATGATGGGTTCGGCAGGGTAATAGAGCAATACAGCAAGGGTGATGGCAATCAGTTTTGGCGGTTTTTCTGGTCCGGGTACTTGAATGCCGTGCAGGACCCGGCGGGTGGGCGCAAACAGTATTTATTTGACGACAAGCACCGGCTGATGACCGCAGTTGACGCCATGAACCATTACACGCAGGCCATATACGATGGGCAGGACCATACCATTGGCACAATGTCGCCGCTGGGGGCTTGCACGTACTATTATTATGACGGACACCATAACCTGATTTATACCTTGGACCCGCTGACAAACTGGACTGAGTTTGTCTATGACAACCAGGACAATCTGGTTCGCAGCGTGGATGCGCGCGGCAACACTTCAAAGTTCGGCTATAATGCAAAATACCAGATGACCGGCTCAACCAACGGCGCGGGCGACTGGACCACGTTTGTTTACAGCACCACGGATGGCACGCTTACCAGCCGCACCGATCCAGGTGGCACAACGAGCTACGGCTACGACACCTATCGCCAATTGAGCAGCATTTCCTATCCCGGCAGCCTTGGCAGTGAAACGTTTGGTAACCATGTCCTGGGCGATGTGTTAAGCCACACCAACGCGCGGGCATTTGTGACGAGTTTCCAATACAATGGCCGCCGGGAACTGACGAACACCATCGCGCCAACCAACCTCACCAGCCGGGTGAGCATGGATGCGGTGGGCAACGTGCAAGCCGTAACTGACCCGCGCGGCTTCACCACCAGTAACACCTGGAGCGCCACGCGTAAGCTGCTATCCACCACCCTGCCGACCACGCCGCAAGGCGTGCCCGTCGCGACCAACAGTTACGATATCCGCGATTGGCTGGCACTCTCACTTAATCCGCTCCAGCAAGCGACGCGCTACACCAACGATGCGGACGGTCGCTTGGTTGCGGTCGGCGATCCGCTTGGGCACATCACCCGGTTTGGTTACGATGATGACGACCGGAAAACCGCCACCACGAACGCCGCCAACGAGGTCACCCGCCAGACCTGGAGCTTGCGGGGCGATCTGCTGCAGGTGACGGACCCAGCCAGCCACATTGTCGGGCGTGGATATGATGAGGCGGGAAATCAGGTGCGGCTCACCAACCGGAATGGCAAAGTGTGGCAGTTCCATTATGACGGGGCCAACCGGCTGACGAATACCAGCACGCCGTTGGGCCGACAGACCAAGCTGGTTTATAATAATCGCGGCTTGCTGCAAACCGTGACTGAGCCCAGCACCCAGACTGCCAGCCTGTATTACGATGCACGGGGGCGGTTGACCAACCGCACGGATGGCGTGGGCACGGTGCTCCACCGTTACGACGCCAACAATAACCGCACGAATGTGGTGCAGGCGGGCAAGACCAACGCTTGGGCGTTCGACGCGTATGATCGCGTGTCCACGTACAAGGATGCCGATGGAAATTTGATCCAGTACCGCAGCGATGCCAATGGCAACGTGACGAACCTGGTGTATCCGGGGGGAAAGACGGTGAGCTACGCATTTGACAGCCTGAGCCGCCTGACCAACGTCACGGATTGGGCCAGTCGCAAGACTGGCATCGAGTATGACCTGGCCAGCCGGGTAAAGCGGGTCACGCACCCTAACGGGACGGTGCGGGAGATGGGGTATGACGCCGCCGGGCAGACCACCAACATTCTGGAGCGGACGGCCTCGGGAACCCCGATTGCCCTGTTCAAGTTTGGCTGGAATGCCGCCGCGCGAATGGATTGGGAATTTGCCGCGCCGCTGCCGCATGGCGCGACTCCGCCCACGCGGTCCATGACCTATGATGACGACAACCGGATTGCCACGTTTAACGGACAAAACGTCAGTTACGATTTGGATGGCAACCTGATCACCGGCCCGCTCACCAATAACACACTGGTGAGTTACACGTACGACGCCCGCAACCGGCTGGTAACGGCGGGTGGGCTGGACTACACCTACGATCCGGCAGGCAACCGGGTCGCGGTCACCAATGGCACCAACATCACGCGCCTGGTGGTGGACCCCAACGCGGCGCTGTCCCAGGTGCTGATGCGGGTGAAAAGTGGCGTGACGAACTATTACGTCTATGGTCTGGGGCTGCTTTACGAGGCGGATGACGCCGGGGCCACCAAGACCTACCACTACAATTACCGGGGCAGCACGGTCGCCATCACCGACGACAGCGGCAATGTGACGGACCGGGTGGAATACTCCGCTTACGGAACCACCACCTACCGGAGCGGCAACACGGATACCCCGTTCCTGTTCAACGGGCGCTACGGGGTGCAGACCGATCCCAACGGCTTGCTGTACATGCGGGCACGGTACTACAACCCGTATATCTGCCGGTTTATCAATCCGGACCCATCCGGCTTTTCAGGCGGGTTGAACCATTACGCCTATGCGGACGGCAACCCGGTCAGCTTGATTGATCCATTTGGATTATGTCCATCGGAAGGTTGGGGTGGTGCCGTCGCTACTTGGCTGCAAAACAATGTGAGCGGTCCACTGAACTCTGTTGCTACGGGCTCGACGGTTGCTAACTTTGCCTCCTATATGGCCGGCACGGTCACCGAGGGCCTCGGAGACTTGTTGAGGGTTGGCCAGGGAAGTGCCAGTGCAGTGGACGCAAACAACGGCTGGGACGCGGCCATTGGAATTACGCAGGACATTGGACGTGCGGCTGGAATCGCAACGATGGTTGGCGGGGGATTTGAAGGTGCACTCGGTCGTGGGGGTGCTGCCGCAAAGACGGTAGCGGAAGACGCAACCTACCTTTACCAGAAAGTTGGCGCTCAGGGTGAACATTTGAAATTCGGCATCACCAAGAATCCAGCAACGCGCTACACGCAAGAAGAGCTTGGCGGCGGTCGATTGAAAATCCTCACGGAAGGATCTCGCAAAGACATGCTCCAGCTTGAACGCAATCTCCATGAGACTCTTCCCATTGGGCCGGAAGAAGCTCAAAAGTTTTACATCCAGAAGCAAATCGAGAAGGGACTGAAACCGCCTCCTTACAATCCATGAAATACCAACTTGTGTTGCAGTGGCCGGCGTCCTCAATCAAGGACTACGATGCCATGATTGAGGTTGAGAATGCCTTGGTCGAGAACCTGTCTACGGCGAGTGATGTTGATGGACACGACGCTGGCTCGGGCGAAGTAAACATTTTCATTCGCACCGACGATCCAAAGCGCGCCTTTAACGAGGTAAAGGCCATTCTCGGCACACGCGATTTTTGGATTGATGCCCGAGTTGCTTATCGCGAGGTCGCGGGAAGTGAATACACCATCCTATGGCCGAAGAGCTTGACTGAATTCAAAGTCGCTTAACGATGAAGGAAACGAGTTATGACCACTTCCTGAAATGATAAATTCCCTTGCATGTCTGCTAACGCTGTTTCTCTCACTAAGCGATCTACTAGACTCTGTTGCTACAAGCTCGACGGTTGTTAATTTTGTCTCCTATAGGCCTTTACCATTCCAGCTTCGGATACCTGTAGTTCCAGCCTGTTGCGGCGGCCCCCTTCGTGCCGGGTGCTGCCGCAACCGGCACTCAGGGGCCCGCCTTGCGCATACCTGATACGGATGATGGTCTGTGGATTTCCAGAGCGTACCGCTGGCGCGTCGACCGACACGCACTGTGAACACCAGAGCGAGCTCGCTTTCTGGAGCGCCCTCGCTGCCGCGATCTCGATGCCCGCCATGGATTCCAGTAGTTTCTCGGAGTTCGATACGCCCCCGCTCGCGCGCCATTCGACACGGATTCCGTGATTCACAGTGCTTGGAATTCTGTAGTGCTCCGCTGGCGCGCCAACCGATACGCACTGTGGACACCAGACCTGACTCGCTTTCTGGAGCGCCCTCGCTGACGCGCCCTCGATGCCTGCCATGGATTCCAGTAGTTTCTTGCAGTTCGATACGCTCCCGCTGACGCGCCATTCGATGCGGATTCCGCGATTCATAGTTCTTGGACTCCTATGGGGTCCCGCTCACGCGCCGACTGACACGCACTGTAGACACCAGAGCTTGCTCGCATTCTGGTGCGCCCCCGCTGCCGCAACCTCGATGCCCGCCATGGATTCCAGTAGTTTCTCGCGATTCGATACGCCCCCGCTCACGCGCCATTCGATGCGGATTCCGCGATTAACAGTGCCTGGACTCCAGTAGTGCTCCGCTGACGCGCCAACCGATACGCTCAGGGATAGTGGTGGTGATTCGCAATTCGATACGCCCCGAGGATGTCAGTTCGCTGTGCTCAGCGGAGAAGTCA
>JBAXGN010000208.1 GCA_037139415.1 Verrucomicrobiota bacterium
ACGCCGCCCACACCAGAGTTTCTTCCTGCATCAGCCCCTATCGGGGGTCCTGGCTCTATAGGTTTACCTCACCCACCAACGATTGGCGGGTGAAGAATTGAACATGGAAAGACGTCTGAATGATGGTGGAAGAGATCAAGCCAATTGAACCACCGGACAGCCATTATCTGAATGCGGCGCATGGCTGGCTGGGGTTGGGCAACATCGCGGAAGCAGTCAACGAGCTTACCGGGATGAATCCGGCGTTGCGCGCGCATCCGCATGTGCTGGAAACCCATTGGGAAATCCATAAGCGTAAAAAGCGTTTCGATGTGTGCCTGGAAATTGGCAGGGAACTGACCGTCATTGCCCCCAAACAAGCGGCTTCCTGGGTGCTGCTGGCCGAGGCGGTTTATTTTCAGGGACGTTATCAGGAAGCCTACGATCTGCTGCATCCACACCTGGAGCAATTTCCCGAATCTTGGCCCGTGCTTTATGACATGGCCTGTTACGCCTCGTTATTGGAACGTTTTGAAGAGGCAAGGACCTGGCTGGATCGCGCGATCAAACTGGGCGACCCCAATTACGTGAAGAAACGAGCGCAGGAAGACCCGGATTTCGCGCCGCTCTGGAAAGCCACCGGAGGGATATTCGGCTAGCGACCGCTTAAAAACCCGCAGGCCGGTTATTTGGGCGACTCCACCTTCGGCGGTGCGTCGGCAGCCAAAGAAACCGATTGTCCATTAGAACCACCAGCTTGATGCTGCACCACCGCCTCCGCCATGGAATTGACCGAGCGCAACACTTGGCGGGCCGTGTCGGGGTCGGAGATCTTCAACTGGAATTTTTTGTCGAGCGCCACCACCAATTGCAACGCGTCCACGGAATCCAGCCCCAAGCTTTCGGGGCCGAAAAGCGGCTGTTCATCGCCGATTTCGTCGGCGGTCACTTGCAGCATGAGGTTTTCCACCATCATCTGCTTGATTTCCTGTCGCAGTTGTTCCGTCGTTTCCATGATTGCTTTACACTAATTAATGGGGCGAGAGAATCTAATGGAGCGGGCGTCAGCGCAAGCCAAAACTGCTTGGATTTGAATTTTGCCCGCACACCATGGTAAAAATGGCCGTCAAATCGGGCTTTACCCAGGCGGATTTTATCATTAGGCTGCGCCCCGAACTGAGAACTGCTTTGGCCATGTATGCGCATCCGGCACACGATGAAAAACCGCTGGTAATCGGCTTGATTACCGGGCAACTGGTTGTTTCAACTGGCCCGATGCCCGCAAAGACAAACTCAAACCCACCGCTCGCCGCTCATGAGTAACACCCATTTCACCGCCTACACCCAGGAGAAAACGCATGACCTGGATGAAAATGCCCGGCTGGACGCCGTTAAAAAAATTTTAGTGGTGGATGACGACCCCGCTTTCGTCGAGATTCTGCAAGTGTTCCTGGAAAGCTGCGGATACCAAGTGGAATCTGCCTTGGATGGGGTGCTGGGCATCAAGAAAATCATGGTGCATGATTATGCCGTGATCTTATGCGACATGGTGATGCCCAACCTGGCGGGGGATATGTTTTATATGGCCGTCGAACGGGTAAAACCGCATTTGTGCAGACGTTTTGTCTTTATGACCGGATACCAAGGGGATGCCAAAGTGGATGCGTTCATCCGCAGGGTACGCGGATTGGTGGTTTGGAAACCGTTCGAGATGCACATCCTGCTGGAGGCCGTTCAGGCGGCGGAACGCAAAGGGGATCACACCACTTCCTGAATCAACGGCGGCAACGACGGCGGTTCTTCGGCAATCCGAAAAGCGGTCGCCAGCCGGTGCAGGGCGATTTCCGCCTCGCTGGTCTGCGCAGCGTGGACGCGAACCAGAACTTCCCTGGCCGCCACTTTTTGCCCAGGCTTGGCCAGGCGATCCACGCCCACATCCGGGTTGATGATGGAATCCTTGGCCAATCGCCCGCCCCCCAAGTCGCGCACGACCTCACCTACGATGCGCGCATCGACCGCTTGTACATAGCCGGCGTGCGGGGCGGGTAATTCCCGAACCACCGGAGCGGTATGGTCCTGCGATAACTTGCGCTGAAAGGTGTCCAAGTTCGCGCCTTGGGCGGCGATCATCGCCAGCCATTTTTCACGTGGCAGATGGGAATCCAGGCACTCACCAGCCTGACGTCTAGCCTCCACCAGAGTGGGGAACCGCTTGGTAAGCACCAAAAGATGAGCGGCACATTCCAAAACCAGCGCGCGCAAATCCGCTGGCCCCTGGCCGTTTAGGCAATCCATGGTTTCCTTGATTTCCAGCCAGTTGCCAGCAGCGCAACCCAGCGGCGTGTCCATGCGGGTCAGCAGGGCGCGCATGGGGAGGCCGCATTCCTTCGCCAACTGCGACATCCCAGTGGCGAGGGTCCGCGCCTGGTCCAGGGAACTCATGAATGCCGCGCAGCCGAACTTGATGTCCATCACCAGCGCTTGGAGGTTTTCCGCCAGTTTCTTGGACAGAATCGAAGCGGTGATCAACGGGATGGATGGCACAGTGCCCGTGACATCCCGTAGCGCGTAAATTCGTTTGTCGGCGGGCACCATGGTGTCCGTCTGGCCGGCCATGGCGACGCCCAGCGTTTGCACTTGGGCCACAATACGCTCCGGCGGCAATTGCGTAGACAGGCCGGGAATGCTCTCCAATTTGTCCAGCGTGCCGCCGGTGATGCCCAGGCCGCGTCCGGAAATCATGGGTACCCGCAGTTGCATGGCCGCCAGGAGCGGTGCCAGGGGCAAGGACACCTTATCCCCGATGCCGCCGGTGGAATGTTTGTCCACCAGTGGGCGGGCATCCGCCGGAAATCGCAGCACGTCGCCGGAATCCCGCATCGCCAGCGTCAGCGCACGGGTTTCCGCCGGAATCAAACCGCGAAAAAATACGGCCATGAGAAACGTGGCCATCTGGTAATCGGGGATGCGCCCGGCGGTGAAATCCTGAACCAGGCATGCAATCTGCTGATCTTCAAGCACTTGTCCATCGCGCTTGGCCTCCAGCAGTTGAAGGAATGATGCGGTTTGTTTCATGGTAATGTCGCTGGCCTACGTCTTCGCAGAACCGGCGCGGCATGGCAATCATAAAGCGGTGCGATTCGCCATGTCACAAGAAATTATGGGTGGTTGGGTTTGACATCCAAGTTTGCTACGGGCATACTTTAGACATGCAGTCAGAAATAATTTTTGAAGTCACTGAGGCTGAAGAAGGTGGCTATTGCGCTGCGGCGCTGGGTTATGGAATCACCACCCAGGCGGAAAGCCTTGATGAATTGCGTGCGATGGTGCGCGATGCGGTGGAATGTTATTTTGACACCCCGTCCCAAGCCCCTAAAATCATCCGGCTTCATTTTGTCCGAGACGAAGTGCTGGCTCGATGAAAACCCCACGGAATCTAAGCGGGCAGGAGTTGGCAAAAGCGTTGCGAGTACTGGGTTATTTGGTGACCCGTCAAAGCGGTTCTCACCTGCGGGTGACGACCCAAGAGCAGGGCGAGCATCATGAGGTTATTCCAAACCATAGCCCAATAAAAATCGGGACTCTCAAAAGCATTTTACGCAATGTGGCAGCCCACCATCATACCAGTGTTCCAGAATTGCTTAAGGTGCTTGATCTATAGCTACGCGTGCATCCTTATCCCAGCCCTCGTGCCGACGTGGGGATAGGGATAGCAGCAACCCAACTCGACAATGAAGCCAGACCCGGAAAAGCAGGAACAGCCCAGAATGATGGGTAAATATGACTAACCATTTTTCGGCGTTTGATACAGATGCTTTCGCTCGGTTTTCGAGTTGAAGCCCGGCTTTTGACCCGTTAGAGTAACCGCATGAATTCGCTATCCAAGCCGGATGTTATCCTGACGCATGAAAGTGACCTCGACGGTTTTTTGTCGGGGACGCTGCTGCAACGTCTGGCGCGCAAACTTTTTAGCGTTGACGTGCCGATTGAGGCATACCATTACAACATCTGGAAACAGCGCGAGTTGCGGGAACGCGCCGCCTGGGTGAGCGATTTCACCTTTGAAACGCGCTTGGACCGCGCCAATTGGGTGGTCATTGACCATCATCCCATGGACATCGTTGCGCAACGGGCCTATCTCATTCACGACCTGACCAAGTCTGCCGGGATGTTGTGCTATGAACTGTGCAAGGAGTACGGCATCAGTTCCCCGGCCTTGGAACGGCTGGTTCACTTGAACAATGTCGCGGACCTGTTTTTGGAGGATGATCCCGATTTCAACCTGGCCTGCGACTACGCGAACCTGGTCAAAACCTACGGGTTTTGGAACCTGCGCAGCCTGATTCAGGGCGACGTGGAAAAACTGCTGGACCATCCATTGATGGAAGTGATGGCGGTAAAACGCCGCGTGGAAGACCCGTTGGGATACGCCTGGAGCAAGAATCACGTCACCGAACTGGGCTCAGGGGTGGGCTATGTGAACACCGTGATCGGCAACACCAATGCCATCGTACACCAATTGCTGGAACAAAACGCGACCCCGTATGCGGTGCTGCTGACCCTCTTCCGCAAGAATAACGGCCTGATTATCGCCAGCCTGCGCAGCCGCAATGGTCAGGCGGCCAAAATTGCCGAAAAGTTGCAGGGAGGCGGCCATCCCAACGCCGCCGGGGCCTTGTTACCCAAGAATATCCGCTCCATCGCCGACGCGGTAATCTACCTGAAACAGGTGCTAAGCCCGGAACTCAGGCGCAGCTCGCCGCTGAACAGCCTGGATAGCTTGTTCGCGGAATTGGAACTCAAAAAGTAGGCGAAGACGGCCGGTTGCCATTGGGGTATCGCCCCTATACACGCCGCCCATCTTTGATTTGCACGAGGGTGCCGGCATATTCAGCCACCCGCGGATCGTGGGTTACCAACAGTACCGCGCCGCCTTGCTTGGCATAATCCGAGAGGCAACCCAATACACGGCGCCCGTTCTCTTCATCCAGGTTGCCGGTGGGCTCATCCGCCAGCAGGAGCTTGGGCTGGTTCAGCAACGCGCGCGCCAGGGCGGCGCGTTGGCGTTCCCCGGTGCTCAGTTCCGCCGGCACATGATGCAGCCGCTCTTTCAATCCAAAGCGGGTGATCAAATCAACCGCCCGCGTTCGGGCCTCGGGAATATTGAACGCCAGAGCGGGTGTCAACACGTTGTCCAGCACGCTCAGGTAGGGTATCAAATGGAACTGCTGGAAGACAAAACCCAAATGGGCGGCGCGAAACCGCGCGCGCGGTTCGGAAGGCAGCGCGTATAGATCGGTGCCATTCACACACACCGTCCCGGCATCCGGTTGTAACAGGCCGCCTGCCGCCAGCAGGAGGGTGGTTTTGCCGCAGCCACTCGGCCCCTGCACGGCGGTGAACTCTCCCGCCCGCACCGTCAAGGACACGTCACGCACGGCGTTAATGACCGCCTGGGGCCCGTGAAAGGCCTTGCTCACCTGTTTGATTTCCAGCATGGAGTCAGGGTAGGCAAGGTTTGGAGGAAAATCAATGAGAACGGTGTGACGAAAATGGAGTTTTATCGCGGGTTCCGCCAAAGGTATGGCCGCTCCCATCCCCAATGGGTACCCGGCGGCGCGAGTTGGCTTCACCAAGGCGGAATCGTTATCACTCCTGCCGTTTTGAGTAAGCCATGCTGTCAATTTCGACGCGGTTGATTCGCGATTTGTTTGGCTTGTAAAAACTCTGGAAAATGGCTTTACACCCCCTCATCCGGCGGCTATGCTGTCCTGTCTATATTAAATATTGATTCGAAACTGTATGGAAAAAGTTAAGACGATTGAGAAGTACCGTTTGCATGAGAAGGATACGGGCTCTGCTGATGTGCAGGTAGCCCTTTTGACGGAACGCATTAATTCGCTGACCGAGCATCTGCAACTAAACAAGAAAGATCACAGCTCCCGCCGCGGGTTGCTGATGATGGTGGGCCAACGCCGCCGTTTGCTGGATTACCTGCATACCACGGACGCCCCGCGTTATCAGGCGATCACCAAAAAACTCAAGCTGCGCAAGTAGCCCGACGCCGATTTGCACGGGTGATCTCATGGCCGCATGAGATTGCCCGATCTTCTTTCCTGCGTCGGATCAAAGTGAACGGTCCGGCGCATTAATTAACCAGTTCACGCATGAAACCAAATCCGTCGAACCCGGGCATTTCAATCAGCACCTGCGTGCAGGTGTTCACTGAAGTTCCCCGGATTCGGCGATCAACATCCCGAACATAAATATGTCAACCAAAGTTACCGCCCTCGTGGGCAAGTCAGAACTTATCATCGAAACCGGAAAACTAGCGAAACAAGCCGATGGCGCCGTCACGGTGCGCATGGGCGAAACCATTGTAGTGGTGGCCGCCGTCGCCGCCACCAAGGCCAAGGAAGGCCAGGATTTCTTCCCGCTCACGGTGGATTATCGTGAGAAAGCCGCCGCCGCTGGAAAATTCCCCGGTGGTTATTTCAAGCGCGAAGGGCGTCCCACGGAAAAGGAAATTTTAACCAGCCGGCTGACGGATCGCCCGATCCGCCCGCTTTTCCCGAAGGGCTGGTACAACGAAGTGCAGGTCCAGAGCATCGTGCTGAGCGCCGATGGCGAAAATGATCCTGACATTCTCAGCATCCTCGGTGCCTCCTCCGCGCTGATGGTCAGCGATATTCCTTGGGCCGGGCCGCTCGGCGCCGTGCGCGTTGGCCGGATCGCCGGCCAGTTTATGGCCAACCCCACGCATGCCCAGATGATCGAGAGCGATCTCGACCTGATCTACGTGGGCAGCGAAAAAGAGATGGTGATGTTTGAAGGTGCCGCCAAGGAAATCTCCGAGGCGGATTTTCTGGCAGCCATGAAGTTCGGCCACGAGGCTTGCCAGCCGCTCATCCAGGCGCAAAAAGAGCTGGTCGCCAAGGTCGGCCGTAAGAAGCGCGAAATCACGCTGAACATTGTGCCCGAGGAAATCCTCAAGGAAGCCAAACGGCTGGCCGGTGAACGGATGGTGCCAGCCCTGTTGAACCCGGGCAAACTGGCGCGCGAAGCCGCCGTCAAGGCGATTCAGGACGATGTCACCGTGAAGTTGACCGAAAAATTCGGCGCCGAGAAAATCACCGAGTTCGTTGTGGATGATGCGTTTTACTATATCCAGAAGGAAGCGGTGCGTGGTTTGATTCTGAACGATAAGAAACGCCTCGATGGCCGTGGTTTTGAAACGGTCCGCCCGATCGTCTGTGAAGTCGGGGTACTCCCCCGCGCCCACGGTTCGGCACTCTTTGCCCGTGGTGAAACGCAGGCCGTCAGTCTGGCCACGCTGGGCACCAGCGAGGACGCCCAGGAGTTCGACTCCTATACCGGCGGTGAAAACACCAAAAAATTCATTCTCCACTACAACTTCCCGAATTTCTCCGTGGGTGAAACCGGTCGTATTAGCGGCCCGGGCCGGCGCGAAATCGGCCACGGCGCTTTGGCGGAACGTAGCATTGAACCCATGCTCCCCCTGGCCACCTATCCGTATGCCGTGCGGGTGACCAGCGAAATCATGGAATCCAACGGGTCCACCTCGATGGCCTCCGTTTGCGGCGGGACCTTGGCGCTCATGGATGCCGGCGTTCCCTTGATCCGCCCGGTGGCGGGGATCAGCGTTGGGTTGTGTACGGAATACAATGCCAGTGGCGCAATCGGGCGCTATGAACTGCTCACCGACATCATCGGGTGGGAAGACGCGTTCTGCGACATGGACTGCAAGATTGCCGGCACCGAAAAAGGCATCACCGGTTATCAATTGGATCTCAAACTCAAGGGGCTGCCCTTTGAAATCATGGAACTCGCGCTGGAGCGCGCCCGCGTTGCCCGTCTGGCCATTCTCGGTGAAATGGCCAAGGTGCTCGCCGCGCCGCGCACGGAAATCAGCAAATACGCGCCGCGCATTGAAACCGTCAAGATCAACCCGGAAAAGATCGGCGCGCTCATCGGGCCGGGCGGCAAGAACATCAAGCGCATCGTGGATGAATCCGGCTGCGAAATTAACATCGAAGATGACGGCACGGTGAATATTTATTCCCGCAGTTCCGACGGCTTGAAGATTGCCTTGGATGCCATCACTGGTATGACCGCCGAGGCGGAAATTAACAAGATCTATCGCGGCAAAGTAGTGACGATCAAGGAGTTTGGCTGTTTCGTCGAGTTCCTGCCTGGCAAGGATGGCTTGTGTCACATCAGTGAACTCGCCAATTTCCGCGTCAAACAGACCGAGGACATTGTCAAGATCGGCGATGAAATCTGGGTCAAGTGCCTGGGCGTGGATGAAAAAGGCCGCGTGCGCCTCTCCCGCCGGGCCGCCATGGCGGATCGCGACAAGGAAATGGGTGGCAAAGAAGCTGGAGCTAAAGAGGCCCCGGCTAAGGAAGCCCCGGCCAAAGAGGCCGCTCCCAAAGCCTAATCTGATATCTCAATAACAAAACACCGGCAGCGCAACCCGCTGACCGGTGTTTTTGTTTTGGGAGCAGTGCCGATTTCAGTTCCCGGCCACTTTTAGGCAGCCACAGTGATGGCATCCCGCGCTTCGATCATCTTGCGCAATTTTGCCAACGCCAAGTTTTGCAACTGGCGAATACGCTCACGGGTGACACCAAATTGCCGGCCAATATCCTCCAAAGAGAGTTCGCGGTTGCCATCCAACCCGAAGCGCATCCGCAGAATGGCGATCTCCCGATCTGGCAAACGCCCAATCAATTCATCCAGAAGCCGGTGCATCGTGCGTTTTTCCAATTCGTGATAAGGATTCTCCGCGCGGTCATCCGCGATCAAGTCACCGATTTTGCCGCTATCATCCTCACCAATGGTGGCATCCAGAGACGAGGTGCGCACGGTGGTATTGCGCAATTGGATGGTGCGCTTGACCGTGATGCCCAGTTCCTCCGCCAAATCCTCGTCGGTCGGTTCCTGGCCCAGTTCATCTTGCAACTTAGTGGTGGCCCGTTTCAGTTTGGATAGTTTATCCAGCACATGAATGGGCAGACGGACAGTCTTGGCTTGGTTGGCAATCCCCCGGCGGATGGACTGTTTGATCCACCAAGAGGAATACGTGGATAATTTGCCGCCCTTGGCGGGATCAAACTTCTCCACTGCCCGCATCAATCCCATGTTTCCCTCGTTGATCAGGTCCAGCAACGGCAGTCCGTAACCTTCGTATTCGCGGGCAATTTTTACCACCAACCTGAGATTGGCGCGAATCATCCGGTCCCGGGCCTTATTATCGCCGCGCTTGATCCGCTTCGCCAGCATAACCTCCTCTTGCGGAGTCAATAACCCAACTTCGCCCACTTCACGCATGTACAGGCTGAGGCTATCCGGCCTTTCATAAGAATTGGCGGCCGTTTCGGGAAAGGGAATCGGGGCGTGGCGGGTGACGGTTGTTACCTTGGGCGGAAGGACAGGTGCTAATTTGACGCGACGGGTGGGAACAACTCGTGATAGTGAGGCGCGGGGCTTGGCTCGGTTTTTCACAACCATTTTCATTATGTTAGTCAGTTTGTGTTACCCTATACATTTATTGTCAAGGTAGCACAAAAAACAGCTATTGTCAACCAGAGTTTGACACAAAAGATTGACTAACGTATATTATAAGCCAGAAGCTTTAACCAGCATTTTTGCGTTGTAACAGGAAATCGCACCATTCCTGCATCCCGGCCCCGGTTTTGGCGGAGACCTCAAAAATACGAGCCTTGGGACTGGCATGGTGGAGATTCTTCAGCGCGAGTTCCCGATTGAATTCCACGGCGTCGGACAAATCCAGTTTGGTAACGATCACCACATCCGCAGCATGGAAAATGGGGGGATACTTGAGCGGTTTATCCTCCCCTTCGGTGACGGAAAGTAACACCACCCGCAGACTTTCCCCCAGATCAAACGAGGCCGGACAAACCAGGTTGCCAACATTTTCAATGATGAGCAGCCCGAGGGACTTCACATCCAGCGTGCCGACTGCGCGCGCCACCATGCCCGCCTCGAGATGACACAAGGTGCCGGTGGTAATCTGCACCGCCGTGGCCCCGGCGGCCCGCAAACGGTTGGCGTCGTTATCCGTTTCCAGGTCGCCGACAATCACCGCTGACCTCAAACGGTCCCCCAAACCCAGGACGGTTTTTTGAATGAACGTGGTCTTGCCAGACCCCGGGGAAGACACCACATTCAGCACCAGCAGCCCCAGCGCCTGGAAATAACCACGATTGCGTTCGGCCATCCGGTCGTTGGCAGACAACACCGACTGCCGCACATCCACGGTGTGTGGGTGGGTATGCGGATGCTCGTGATCGTGCGGGTGATCATGGTCCTGTTCATGACTATGGAGATGCTCGTGGGCATGGTGTTCATGAACATGTTCGTGTTCTTGCTCGTGCCCCGGGGCATGCACATGCGGATGAGAATGCACGATGCCATCGCCGTGATGGTGAAAATGTGCATGGGACAACTCCTCCGCAATCGGGCTTTTGACTTCTTCCGCCGGTTTGCCGTCAATTTTGGTCGGCCCAGGTTGTCCGCAACCACAGTCTTTACACATAAATTTATACTTTGCGCATCTGGACGGCGTCGGCGAGCGTTTGAGAAACCATGATGGAGGTGATCACCACCACGGTGTTGCCTTTTTGAAGCAATTTCTTGGCCACCAACAGGTCAAGGGATTGCGTCACGGTTTTTTCAAAATCGGCATGATCGAAGGGCTTGACCACCGGCGTCACGGCATAGTTGAGAGCGAGAGTATCCGCAATTTCCTGGCGGTCGCAGATGGCGTAAATGGGAGAATGCCGGGGACGCATCCAGGCGGCGAACTGGGCAAGATGCCCGAGGACGGTGAACACCACAATGGCATCGGCCTGAAGTTCATCCGCCATGAACACGGCGCTCTTGACCAACTTTTGGCGCAGACTGGTCAATTCGGCGCGGCATTGGAAATTGGCGGCTTCATCGCGCTCAATGCGGCAGGCAATGCGATCAAACACCTCGACGCATTGCACCGGGTATTTGCCCACGGTGGTTTCACCGCTCAGCATGATGGCGTCGGCCTGCTCAAAGACGGCGTTGGCGACATCAGTGACCTCGGCACGTGTGGGCATGGGGCTTTGGATCATGCTTTCGAGCATGTGAGTAGCAACAATGACCGGACGTCCCACCCGTAAGCATTCCTTGATCACGCGCCGCTGAATGATGGGCAGTTCTTCGTAAGGCACTTCGATGCCGAGATCGCCACGGGCCAGCATGATGGCATCGGCCTCCTGAATGATGCTATCCAAGTTTTTGACGGCTTCCTGGTCTTCAATTTTGGCAATCACCAGCGGTTTGTGTTTGGCCCGTTGCGTGAACGCCTTCAACTGCTGGAGATCCTTGGCCTCGCGGGTAAAGGAAAGCGCGATGTAATCCACTCCGACTTCGAGCCCCAGCTCGACATCGGCGATATCCTTGGCCGTCAATGCCGGCAGGCCGACTTTAACCCCTGGCAGGTTGATATGGCGGCGGCTGCGCATCTTGCCCGCGGTCAACACCTGGCATTCAATTTTATTGGCGGTCTTGGACAGGACTTTCATGCGGATGGCACCGTTATCCACAAGGACCACGTCGCCCACGTTGATGTCATTGACAATATTCTCGTAATTGACGTCCACCGAGTGGGTTTCCTCGCTGGTGGCTCCGCGAACGGTCAAAGTGAATTTCTGGCCTGGGTTCAGATCGAGGGCAGCGGGCAAATCGCCGGTCCGGATGGCGGGCCCCTGGGTATCCATGATGATGCCGACACAAAGATTGCGGCTGCGCGCGGATTCCCGAATGTCTTTGACCACCTGCCGCACCCAATCATGCGGGGCATGGGACATGTTTAGCCGGGCCAGATTCATGCCAGCATCAATCAGTCTGCCGATCATTTCGGGAGAACTGGTGGCCGGCCCCAAGGTTGCGATGATTTTTGTCTTACGCATAAACACCAACAAGTTGCCAAAGTATAGCAGAATGACGGCGGGTGCAAAGCGATAATTGAAGCGTTACCACATTCCGTACTTGCGTTTGGTGACAGAGGCTGTTTGTTTGGAGACCGTGCGATGGCGCATCGGAGACAGAAAACGTATGGAACTATTTTTTATCGGTTTGTTATTACTGACGTCGTTGATCGGGGTGGCGTTCATCATTGAACGCGGCTGGGTGCTACAGTGGCGCAAGGTCGTGCCGGCAGAAGTGATGGCAGCAGTGAGCGCCTGCCAGGGGCCGGGCGATGTGCCCTCGCTGCGACGTATCTGCGAGCAGAAGCCATCCTGCATCAGCCGGTTGCTGCTGGTGGCTTCCGAGCGCTTGGATTGGCCAAAAGCGGAAAACGCGGAGGCCATTCAGTCGTATGCGCGCCAGGAAATCGTCAAGCTAGAGCGCGGCTTGGTGGTATTGGAAATCGTGGTGGGCATTGCGCCGCTGCTGGGCCTGGTAGGAACCGTGTTCGGGTTGATGAAATTATTCGGCGACCTAGGACGTACCGGGTTGAACGACAGCGCGGCCCTAGCGACGGGCATTGGCGTCATCCTGAACAGTACGCTGCTGGGATTGCTCATTGCCATCCCCTCATTGATTGCCTGGAATTATTACACCAAGAAAGTCGAAAACATGGCGGTGGAAATGGAGAGCCTGTGTACGGAGTTTCTGCGGCGCCAGTACCGGGCACAAACGCCGGACGCGCCCAACCCTGATCGCAAGCCGATTGTACGCGCATGAAATTCATTGAACGCGGACATCGCCAAGCCCCCACGGTCATCATCGTGGCGCTGATTGATATTTTGATCGTGTTGCTGATTTTCCTGATCGTCACCACCACCTTCAAGCAACAGCCCAGCCTCAAGTTGAGCCTGCCGGAATCCAAACAGGCGCAAAAAGGCGTCGCGGAAAAGGGAGTGGTGATGGTTGTAGAGGTGGATAACAAACCGCCGTACCTGCGGTTGGATTCACGGGCGCTTTCCACCGATCGGCTGCAACAGGAACTGGCGGCCCGGGTCAAACGCGACCCGCGCTTGGGACTGGCCATCCGGGCAGACGCCCAGGCACCCTTTGAACAAATCATCAAGGTGATGGATATGGCGCGCGGAATGGGCATCACCAATTTCAGCGCGTATGTCAAAACCCCGGGCGGCGCAAGCCCGTAAATG
>JBAXGN010000209.1 GCA_037139415.1 Verrucomicrobiota bacterium
GGGGAAGTCTCACCGGTATCTTCTCCCTCGGGGCATGGGTGGCAACCGAAGGAGCGCGGGCCTCCGGCCCGCGTGTTTTGACTGCTTTAGCCGCACACACCGCTGAGGGAATCAGCGGAGCTGCTCCCGCGCCCCCGGCGGGTCGGAGACCCGCGCTCCATTTTGGCCCTTGCCCAAGGAAGCGCGGGAGCCGCATTGTTTGGTGCGGCGGCAAGGCGGAACCCTCGAATTCGGATTGCGGATTGCGGAATGGCGGTGAAATCCAAAGCGGTGTCGCCATCCGCCCCGTTCTCCCCCGGCGGTTGCCACCGCACCAAATTTTCCCGCGCCGTCCTGTTTGAGACTCGTTACACCTACGTTTGCGGTTGGGCGACCATGGGAACCCCCGAACCGCCGCTTCCAGCTTGAACCAAACCGAACTTGATGCAGCCTTGGGGAAATGCTTGCCGAGGAGAATTCTGTTTGACGTCAGGTTATATCACACCCAAGCTGAAGATCGTTATGTCGCGGAAGATTAATTTTACACTGTTTTTAACCAGTTTTTCGGAAACCTTTGGCCTTGGGCGCAAAGTAGCGCTTGGAGCCGTGATTGTGGTTAGTTTCTTGATACTGACAGCGGTGGTTGCGTTTGTGGAATCAGCGCCGCCAAGCACCCTGACCATCATCAGCGGTCCGGTCGGAAGCAGCTACCACACCAACGCGGAGAAATACCGGCTGATCCTGGCCCGCAACCATGTTAAGGTAAAGGTGTTGACCTCGCGAGGTTCGATCGAAAACCTGCAAACGCTGAATGCTCGGTCGAGTGGCGTCCAGGTCGGCTTTGTGCAAGGCGGCATGACCAACGGCATTGACCTGGATCGGCTGGTCTCCCTCGGCAGCATTTCCTATCAACCTCTGATGATTTTCTACCGGGGCACTACGACGGTGGAGGTGCTGTCCGGGTTGGCAGGGCGGCGGTTGGCGATTGGCGCCGAGGGAAGCGGGACGCGGGTGCTGGCGTTGACACTGCTGGCCACCAATGGCATCACCGCCGGCGGGCCGACCACCTTGGTTGATCTGGAGGCCGAAGAAGCCGCCCAAGCCCTGATCGAAGGCCGGGTGGATGCAGTGTTTTTGATGGGCGACTCCGCCTCGTCACGGATCATGCGCAAGCTGCTCCATGCGCCAGAAGTCCACCTGCTCAGTTTCAGCCAAGCCAACGCTTACACGCGCCGCTTCCGGTTTTTGAACAAACTGGAATTACCCAAAGGGTCCATTGATTTTGGCCGGAACCTTCCCACCCAGGATGTGTACCTGATTGGCCCGACGGTGGAGTTGGTGGCGCGGGCCGATTTGCATCCGGCGCTCTCCGATTTGCTGTTGGAGGCAGCGCGGGAAATTCATGGCAACGCCAGCCTATTACAGAACCGGGGTGAGTTTCCCGCACCACTCGAACACGATTTTCGCATCAGCGACGACGCGGCCCGCTTTTACAAATCCGGCAAAAGCTTTTTCTACCGGCATTTGCCATTCTGGCTGGCGAGCATGGTGAACCGCATCCTGTTGGTCTTTGTACCAATGGTGCTGGTGATAATTCCCGGGCTGCGCGCGCTTCCCGCCATGTACCGTTGGCGGATCAAGCTGCAGATCTACCGTTGGTATCGGGCACTGCTGCGGCTCGAACGCGAATTGGCCGATAGTTCGCCCGAGGCCAGGCGGGAACAACTCCGACGGCTCGACCATATTGAGGAGGCGGTCCATAAACTCAAGGTGCCAGCGTCGTTCGCCGATCAGTTCTACGGTTTGCGCGGGCATATTGATTATGTGCGGAGCCGGCTGGGCAATGGCGGTGCGAAGTAGTGATAGACGGACCAGCGTCAGCATCAGAAACAATTTATCATCGTGCCATAACCGCAACTGCCTTTTAATCATGAACCCATTATGACTAACAACTTGCGTATCGTTCTGAGTTACCTATTGGCGGGCCTGTGCTTCGCAGCCTACCCGGCAGCATTGGATGCCGCTAGAGGGACACCGGTGATCTCCGGTTCGTTAAAGCCCGTCGGCCAGCCTGAATTCCATCGCGCCGAGTTGGTGACGGTGGCGAACCAACCGTTTGCCAAAGCCTGGCGCGTGCAGGTGCTGAGTAAGACGGAGCACACCTATGAGGTGCAACTGCAAGCCGCCAGCCAGGCCCCGGTCAAGCAAGGCGACACGCTGCTGGTTACGTTATACGTCCGCTGCCTGGATTCGCGGGATGAAACCGGCGAGGGGCGAGTCGAGGTGGTCTTTGAAAATAATCGGGCACCCCACGCCAAGTCCCTTGCCGCGCCGGTCGCCATCGGTCGAGACTGGCAGCCAATCACACGCGCATTCAAGGCTGGCGAAAGTTATGGCCTCGGCCAGGCGCAACTGTACGTGGCGTGCGGGTTCTACCCACAGACGCTGGAGATCGGCGGCGTCACCCTGCAAAATCTCGGACCCAATGCCGACCCCAAGCCATACCAGACCAATGAATACGCCTACGACGGCCAACGCCTGGATGCCCCATGGCGTAAGCAGGCGGAGGCGCGCATCGAGCGTTTGCGCAAAGGGGATCTGCGCGTGGAAGTGACGGATCGCGCGGGCCGGCCCATGGCGAACGCGGACGTGCAGGTGCGCATGTTGCGCCACGAGTTCGGCTTTGGCTCCATCGTCACATCCAAGCTGATTACCGAGGAATCCCCCAACGCCGCGAAATACCGCGCAACCGTGTTGAGGCTTTACAATAAAGTGGTCTTTGAAAACGATTTAAAATGGCAGGGCTGGGAAAACCCGGACAACCAGGCGCAGACACTGCGGGCGCTGCACTGGCTGCAAACTAACAACCTGGCGGTGCGCGGGCACTGTCTCGTATGGCCGAGTTGGAAAAATCTGCCGGGCGATCTGCGCGGATTAAGCCGCGACCCCGCCGCCGTGCGCCAGCGCATCGCTGACCATATCACGCAGGAGGTGGGGGCGGTACGCGGACGGATCGTGGAATGGGATGTGCTCAATGAACCGTACATCAACCACGACGTGATGGACCTGCTGGGTAAAGACATCATGGTGGACTGGTTTAAACTGGCGCGGCAGGCGGACCCGAAACCCAAACTGTACATCAATGATTTCTCGATCCTATCCGCCGAAGGACGCGACACCAAGCACCAGGCGCATTACGAACAGACGATCAAATTTCTAAAAGACAGTGGCGCACCCATCGCAGGCATCGGCATGCAGTCGCATTTCGGCACCCAGGCCACGGCACCCACGCGGATGCTGCAGATCCTAGACCGGTTCGGAGCGTTCGGCCTGGAAATCCAAGGCACCGAGCATGATATTGACACGACCGACGAGCAGTTTCAGGCCGATTTCACGCGGGATTATTTGACCGTCATGTTTAGCCATCCCGCCGTGGTGGGGGTGCTATCCTGGGGGTTCTGGGAGGGACATCACTGGCGGCCCAACGGCGCCTATTTCCGCAAGGACTGGTCGGTGAAACCCGCCGGCCAGGTGTGGATGGACCTCACTTTAAAGCAATGGTGGACCGACGAGCGGGGCAAAACCGGCAGCACCGGCATGTATCCCGTGCGCGGTTTCCTGGGCCAGTACGAAATCACCGCCACCGTCAACGGCAAAAAGGCCGTGCTCCAAGCCGCACTGCCCCGGCAGGGAGCCACCGTGCGGGTGGTGATGGAGTAACTGCCGACAGCAACATGAACACTCGGTCGCAACGTGAATTCGATTGATTTCAGCGTTGACGCGCGACATCTGGCCGATAAGATGTACTTAATGTTGCGGGCAACAATGCCCCATGAACCTGAAATATAACGAATACTATGCCAGTTAAAATAGCAATTAATGGATTCGGCCGTATCGGCCGTTTGGTCTTCCGCGCCATCGCGGAACAAGGTCTGCTCGGCAAAGACGTCGAAGTCGTTGCCGTGGGTGATATTGTCCCAGCCGACAATCTCGCCTACCTGCTCAAATATGACTCCACCCAAGGCGCCTTCAAGGGCCAGGTGAGTTCCAAGAAATCCGCCCCCGACAAAGCCGAGGACGATATCCTCGTGGTCAACGGCGCGGAAATCAAGGTCGTCAGCGCCCGCACTCCGGCGGAACTGCCCTGGAAAGCATTGGGCGTGGAACTGGTGATCGAATCCACCGGGCTCTTCACCGATGCCGCCAAGGACAACGCCAAGGGCTGCTACGGCCACATTCTGGCTGGCGCCAAGAAAGTCATCATCAGCGCCCCGGGCAAGAACGAAGACATCACCGTGGTCATGGGCGTGAATCATGAGAAGTATGATGCCGCCAAGCACAACATCATCTCGAACGCCTCCTGCACCACCAACTGTTTGGCCCCGGTGGTCCATGTGTTGATCAAGGAAGGTTTCGGCGTGGCCGAAGGTCTGATGACCACCATCCATGCCTATACCGCCACCCAGAAGACGGTGGACGGCCCGAGCAAGAAGGATTGGAAAGGTGGCCGTACCGCCGCCATGAACATCATCCCCTCCACGACTGGCGCCGCCAAGGCCGTGGCCTTGGTGCTGCCTGAAGTCAAGGGCAAGCTCACCGGTATGGCTTTCCGCGTGCCGACGCCGACCGTCTCCGTGGTGGATTTGACCGTCAAGACGGTCAAGGACACCAGCTATGCGGAAATCTCCGCCGCGATCAAGAACGCCAGCGAAACCTACATGAAGGGCATCCTGGGCTGGACCAACGACGAAGTGGTGAGCACCGACTTCACCCACTGCCAACTGAGTTCCATCTTCGACGCCGGTTCCGGCATCGAGCTGAACAAGAACTTCTTCAAGCTCATTAGCTGGTACGACAATGAATGGGGTTATAGCTGCCGCGTCGGCGACCTCATCAAGTACATCCTCAGCAAGGGTCTGTAATCCAAGGCTGATTTTTCAAAACCGGCGACTGGCAACAGTCGCCGGTTTTTTATTGTGGAATGCGCAGTGGAATCCCGAAGTCCGAAATCCGAATTCCGAGATCCGAAAACACGCCACCGCCATGAGGGGAGCCACCGACGCCTGTGGCCGTCGTCGGGCTGGAAAAACGCCGCGTTTCAACGTGAAACGCGAACCGGCCACCAACCGCGTGCCAGCCCTCGGATTCCGGCTTCGGAATTCGGTATTCTTTCGGTTTTCGGCCCTCGGATTTCGGATTTAGCTGGCCCCCATTCCATTCAAAATAACGAGGAACCAAAAAGAATGCTTGTTGCAGGTTCAGTTACGGACTTATCAGTACACTGAAATAATCCGTGGCGGAACGCTGGGTAAAAAAAGAGGGAAGGCTTGCGCCTTCCCTCCATTGTTGTGTGCATTCAGCCGTCCGTGCGAGTAAAATTATGGTGCCGTCGCCGAACCGAGGCGGTAGAACTTCAGATGGTTGGTGGCGGCGTAGTCCCGCAATATCACCGCGCCGTTCACGTTCGTGACGCCACTGCCCTCCACCAGCGTCCAAGGACTGCCCAGGCTGAGGCTGGTGCGTGATTCAAGCCAGTAGGCGCGGTTGGGTTCCGCCTGGATGCCCAAGCCGAGTTGCCCACCGGTGAAGTTGGTCATCTTCGGCGTCACCACCGTATAGTTGACGACCACCAGCGCGTTGGAACTCAGCACAACCCCATTTACGTTGCTAACCGCCACCAGATAGTACCCGGCCTGGTTCAGGCCAAGGTTGGTGATGGTAACCGTGGAATTGGTGGCGTTGGCCACCGGAGTATTGGTATTGAAATACCACTGATACGTGTTGGGCGCGCCGCACAATACCCCGGTGGTACTGACGCTCAGGGTCACGTTACTGCCCAGCGCCACTGAGTTGGAAGGTGTCGGGTGCGTGACCACCACCGGCAGCGTGGTGTCATTCACCGTAACCGTGGCAAAAAGGCTGGTCACCGAGCCATAAGCATTGGCAACCACCACGCTGTATTTGCCCGCATCGCCGCAGGTAATACCACTCTTGGACAGCGCGGTATTGGTTTTCAGGGTAAGCGCACTATTCGTGTTGTAATACCACTGATAGGTCAACGGTTGGTCACCTGCCGCAACGACGGAGAGGTTCAACGTGCCGCCAACAGTGACTTGGGTATCCACCGGCGGCGTGGTAATCGCCGGTGCGGGATTGACTGAGACAAAGCTCAAACCAACCCTCAGATTGTCCACCGTCAACGTGCCTCCGCCAACCGCCTGGCGGAACGCATAGGCAGTGACATTGATGGGATTGTTGATTTGGGTTGGCCGATTGGAAACATCGTCGGCCGTGACACTGGCAGAAGCTTCCGAACTCGGACCCACCCACAAGGTGGCAATTCCGGTGGCCGGCACGAACCGGGTGACCACGGTGTAATTGACATTCGTCTGGAGGTCCACCGGCAATTGGGCGGTGGAATTAGTGCCGCCATCACCGTTGGCAATGCCAAGCCGGAACGAGCCCGGAGTGGCATTGATGGTGCTCGCCCAAACCCGCGCGCCGAAGCCGCTACTGGCGTCGGTGCCATCATCCTTGAAATGCGCGAGGTAGGCCCCGCCCTCGGTGGGCAGGATCGAGAAGTTCACCACGAATGAACTGTAAAGCACCGTCGAACTATTGGTGCTGTAAGGAGCCCCAATGAGGCGCACGTTGATGTCCTCCGTCTTGGCATCGGTCATATTCAATTTACCCGAGGTGACATCCACCTGACCAAAGGCACCGCTATGGCTTCGCCAGAAATTCGGCGCAGTGTTCACAATGACGCCATCCGGATAATCAAAGAACTCATTGAGAATCACGTTGGTATCCGGAGTGACCACGAGCGCAAACGCGGTGCTGGCAGTCTTGCCACCGGCATCGGTGACCGTAATAGTAATCGGCGTCGCGCCTTTGGCTCCCGTGACAGGCGTGAGGGTCACCGTACGATTTGAACCCGAGCCACCAAAAATGATGTTCGCATTGGGCAACAAGGCCGCGTTGACCGAACTGGCGGACAGCCCCAATTGATCCACCGGCGCGTCGTCGCCAATCGTGAAGGGAATCGTAATCGGCGTACTGACAAGCGTATTGGTGACCGGAAGTTGGGTGATGCTCGGCGGCAAATTCGCGGGCAACACGGTGAGATTGAACCAGGTTTTGCTCACGTCGCCAACAGCGTCAGTCACGGTAACCAGAATCGGGGCGACACCGTCAATACCAACGGAGGGAGTGATGGTGAAACTCCAATCAGAACCATTTGCGGTCGGGGTGCTGATAGCACCATCAGCGATGACATTTTGGTTGAGGGAAACAGCCGTGACCGTCAAAGGCCCCGTGCCACCCACCGTGACGGTGACATTAGCGGCCGTGTCATCCACCGTACTCTGGTTCGTGAGCACGCTGAGGGTAGGCGGAACATTGGCGTTGGTGATGGCATCCGCCGTGAAGTTGACCAGATCATAGCTGACCGTGCCGCTGGTGCCATAACTGGCAGTGAGCCCCACATATTTGTCGTTGTTGGTCATGCCATAATTGGCGGTGCTCTCAAATTCGGTCACGATGCGGATGGCAAAGTTGGGGTTATCCCGCACGCCGGGGAAACCAGCCAAACTGAAGGTGTACGGGCCATCCCAAATTTGAGCACCCGCAGGGTAGGTGGAACTGGCCGGATAATCAATAAAAGTGGTGCCGTTGGTCGTGTATTGCAACCGATAGTACTTGCTGGAGGTGGTGGTAAGACGCTGGTAGAAACTAACTCCGACATTTTTCAAGCCGGCAAGGTTGGCACTGAATTGAACCCCAGCCATCTTATTGGAGGTTCCCACCGGAGGATACGTACTCGTGCCCCAGTATTTATTGGTGGGCATGCCAGAATCATACGCCGTGCCGCCAGCGGGTAGGAAGCCATTGGTGCCCAAGCCCGCCAGTGACGCGATACCGGTTCCAAACGTCGGTTCGGGGTTGGTGTAGTTAATAGTAGTATTGAAATCCCAAAGCAGGAACGTGCCGCTGGCACTCACGCTCATGGTGGCAACCGAACTGGTGACCGAACCGGATGGATTCGAGACAATCACGATGTAATCGGCAGCATTGCCGTAACTGACGTTGGTGATGGTCAGGATGTTGGAATTCACCCCGCTGAACTGGCCACCAGCCACAAGGTTTACACCATTACTCTGCCATTGATATTGCAACGCTGGCGCGCCGGTGGCCAGAGTCGAAGCAGAAACGGTAAACTTGGCCGTCGAACCGAGAAAATTCGTCTGGCTCTTCGGCTCAGTGGTGATTTGCGGCAGCGGACTGGTCACGAGGAGGGTAGCGACCGCACTATTGGTACTGCCAAAAAAGTTGGTAACAATGACCCGATAATCGGCTGAATTAAAGGAAGCAAGATTGGTAATGGTCAGCGTATTGGTAGTTGCGCCGCTGAACTGCCCGCCATCGGACAGGTTCACCCCGTTGCTCTGCCACTGATAATGTAACGGAGCAGTACCGAACGCGGTAACGGCAAAGGTCACCGAGGAACCCGGCCAGTTGGTGGAACCTTGCGGGTCGCTCACGATTGGGGGAGTGCCCACAGACACAGTTGACGTCACCGCTATATTGTCTAGGGCAATCTTGGGACGCGAGCCCGTGGGCGAACCCGTGGAACCACCGGTACCATTATTAAAGTAGAAGCGAATCCGGGTAGTGGGCATGCCGTTGAAGGAAGCTGGCAAGGCGATGGCGGTCATGGAACCACTGCCAGCCACATTATTCACAAAATTCAAAACTGCCGCAGAGGTAAGCTCGGTCCAGGTACTCCCGTCAGGGCTGGCATATACCCGCAATGAAGCCGCCCGGTTCCCGGTGCTATTAAACACCACCACCCAGTCGAAACTGAGTGTGCCGGCATCGCGGCCAGTGAAATCCAACAACAGGTCAATGGCATCAGCAGAGGTGTTATCGGTGCTGCCAGTGGCTAACAGGACGATATTGCTGGTGCCCTTCTGTACGCCACCAGATGAGCCGGACGCAAAGGTCGCCGTGCTGGTTGTCGTCTTCTTCCCATCGGGTATCGTGCCGGTAGCATTCACGGCCACGCTAGTCCAACAACTCGCGCCGATGCCAAAAGTAAAATTATTGTCCCAGTTCGCGACATCGTTGAAATTCTCAAGGTAATTGCCGCTGGCCATCGGGTAGGGTTGAGTGGGCACCACCGGATTGGTGAAGAGCAGCGTGACCACAGAACTCGTAATCGCCCCCGCCCCGTTGGTTATGACGATCGAGTAATTACCCGAGCTGGCCTTGGTAGCGTTACTCAGCGTCAGCGTGTCCAAATTGGTGCCCAGCACATACGTGCCGCCAAACAAATTGGTGCCACTCAAGCGCCATTGATAGGCCAACGGGGAAGAGCCGGTAGCGACCACCTGCAACGCAACCGTGCTGCCAACCAAATTCGTCAACCCCAAGGGCTGCGTGGTGATTTGCGGCGGCGCGGACACCGCCAAGGTAACCGGCCCGCTGGTGACCGATCCAGCGACATTAGAGACAACCACCGTATAGGAACCGGCATTGGTAGCGACCGCCGGATTGATGGTCAGGGTGGTGGTGGCGGACCCACTAATGGAGCCACCATCCGCAAGCGCCGTGCTGCCAAAGAACCATTGATACGACACCGGCGACGCACTGGTAGCGCTCACCGTGAAGGAGGCGGAATTGCTGAGGGAAACAGTTTGGGACGCAGGCGTGACGGAGACAATGACCGGCGGAGCGGCAGTCACCAACAGGGAGGCAACGTAGCTGGTCACTGATCCCGCTGCATTGCCGACGATCACGGAATAATCGCCTGAACTGCCAAGCGTGATGCTGTTGAGGGTAAGGGTCTCAAGGTTAGTCCCAAGCACGTTGGCACCACCAAACAGGTTCGTCCCGAACAATAGCCATTGATAAGACAGCGGGGCGGAACCGGTGGCAATCACCTGGAACGCAACATTGGAACCCACCAGATTCGTCTGCCCAACCGGTTGCAGGCTGATTTGCGGGGCGACCAGCGCGGTGGTCACCACCAAGGAAACCGGTCCACCGGTAACCACCCCGGCCAGATTGGAAACAACCACCGAATAGTTACCCGCATCGCCGGAACCCACCGGATTGAGGGTCAACACATTGGTCGTGCTGCCAGAAACATTGCCACCATCCGCCAGCGGCGTGCTGCCAAAGTACCATTGATAGGAGGCGGGCACCAGGCTGGTGGCGTTGACCGTAAAGGAAGCGGAACTGCCTGACACGGAGGTTTGGGATGCCGGGGTCACGGACACGATGACCGGGGGAGCGGCAGTGACCGTGAGCGTGGCCACAGTACTGGTGGCCATGCCGACGCTGTTGGAAACAATCATGTGGTAGTAGCCCGCATCACTCAGCGCCAAGCTGGAAATGAAAAGTTGGTTGGTGGTCGAACCGCTGATCCGTCCGCCATCGGCAAGCAGATTACTATTGAAATACCAGCGATAGTCCACAGGAGTACCAGTCGCTACCACTGAGAAGGTTGCATTACTACTGATTCCCGCTACCAGACTCTGTGGAGGTGTGTCAATGGAAGGCGGAACGACTGCGGCATTCGTAATGGACACGGTCGCGACAGCACTGGTCACCATTCCCAGCAGATTTGAAATAACCACAGTATAGTCTCCAGAATTCCCGATTATGGCGGAGGAGATGGTTAAAACATTGGTTTTGGCACCAGAAATATTCGCGCCATCGGCGATATCGGAGCCGTTCTTGCGCCATTGGTAGGCGAGTGGTTGTGCCCCCGTGTTCGTGACCGCCAAAGTGATGGTGGTCCCAACGACGTTGGTCTGGCCTTGGGGCTGACTTGTGATTACCGGTAGCATAACATCCTCCCAAACGGTTCCCACCACCAAATCATCCAGCAGGATGTAGCCTTCTCCGGTAGCCTGCCTAAAAGCAAATTGCGATACAGTCACTGCGGATGAATCAGTTGAAGTCGTGCTAGCGTCAGTTTCCGAAGTGGGGTTGACCCAAAAGGTGGCCAGCGATGTTGTATTAGTTATCCGCAAAATAACGATATAATCCACATTGGTACTCAGGTCGCTGGCAAGGGTCACAGCCGTTCCCGTCGCCGCCGCGATCCCTAAGCGAAATTTTCCCGCCGCCGCACCGCTGGTGGACGCCCACAATCTGCCCTTAAATAATGAGGTTCCAGTATCCTTGAAGAGGGCAAAATAGGCTCCCGTAGTAATCGGCAGATCACGCATCTTCATTTTGAACCGGGCGTAAAGGCGCCCTGAAGAATAGGGCGCACCCGACAGGGTGGTTCCCACATCAGGCGCCAAAGACCCGCTAATATTTAATACTCCATTGGTCACGTAAGGGCTGTCCCCCGCGCCGCTGTAATTCGCCCACCTGGACCCAGCAACGTTGGTGAGGCTTCCATCGGAATAACTGAATGTATCAACGAGCACTGTAGCCGCATTGACGTTAATGAAAACGCCGCAGCACAGCGCGGCAAAACATATCACATTCGTTAATTGTCTATTCATATTATAATTAATTCTATTCTGTTGCTGTATTTGACCCTCTTTCACAACCTTCCGTCCTGTTTACACCATAACTCACCGCCAGCTACATACTGTCACCTGATTGTTCGTTCTGTGCGGCGGAAAAGTGACGATTCTGTTAAAAAAACGCCGGCCACCCTTTTTATTTGGGCGTGGTGGGCGTCGGGTACCAATAAATTTTGGGGGGCGGATTGATCGCCCATTCGACCGCTGCCGAATCTTGGGCGACCGAGCGCAAAAACTCATTGGTCCGAGCCGACCGACCGCTGCCGTCACACATGGCCAAGTTACCACGGGTGCGGTTGTCATGCAAGCCGGTGGCATATTGCCCAACCACGTTGGATTGCGCCGCACCTCCAGTGGCAGAATTTCCATCCACTTCCGCCATAAAAACCGTATCCGAAGGATTAACGACTGCAGTTAATTTGGTGTTGGTTACACCATTCACTCGCGTGCTTTTATTAATGCACAGGCGACCATTCTCACCGTACATGAAGAAGGCTTTATTCAGAGAGGGGTTAAACCCGGTTGGAGCGGGAGCGGTGGGGCATACGAAAATGGAGCTTTTGCCAGGCAACGGAATATTGGTTTGCTGATACAACGCCACCAACGTCGGCTGATTGGCAACCTTCGCCACCGCATTATACCAAGCGTCCGCATTTTGCGGATCGTTGATGGTAGCGGTTGTGTTGCCTTCCTCCGGCACCTGATCCTCGTTGTCATCAGTGTACATACGGAATGCGAGGCCCCACTGTTTTTCGTTGTTGAGGCAGGTGATGGCCTGGGCTTTGGCCTTGGCCTTGGCGAGCGCGGGCAGCAGCAGCCCGGCCAGAATGGCGATGATCGCGATTACCACCAACAATTCAATAAGTGTGAACGCCCGGCGCATAGCCGGACTCTGCGACTGCAAATGACTATTCTTATTCATACAAGGCAAACACAACAATGCCGATAATAGCTATTCCAAAGGATTTTTGCCATGGTACCGGCCAACAGATGCGTACAATGCCAAAGAATAAGCGATAGTCAAGTGACGGTCTGGTAAACTTATTCACCGGATTCACCGTTGTTCACCGGGCGGAAAAAGCAGGGGTGAACTCAGGGCTGCATCAAGCGCGGTTTGGTTCAAGCTGGAAGCGGCGGTTCGGGGGTTCCCATGGCCGCCCAACCGCAAACGTAGGTGTACGAGTCTTAGACATGACGGCGCGGGAAAATTTGGTGCGGCGGCAATTCCGCAATCCGCATTCCGAATTCGAGAGTTCCGTGCCCCCTCACCCTAACCCTCTCCCTTATATGTTCCCTGCGATGAATTTGATCACAAGCGTCATGATTGTCCGGCAG
>JBAXGN010000210.1 GCA_037139415.1 Verrucomicrobiota bacterium
AGGAAACATGGACCGCAAGGTTGCGTGCGCCTCAGTCCTACTCGACCCATGTCCGGCTTCCCATTTTTATGCCCCAAAATATTTCTGCAAAAGTTGGCTTCGGCCTTCGGACTTGGCATCTTCTGGTTCTAAATTTTTTACCTGCCATTTTTATGCCATGGAATGTTTCTGCCATGTCCGGTTTCCCATCCGTGGTCAAAATTGTGATAAAAAATCATTTTCACACAATTTTCACACAAAATGTGTGATAAAATTATTTTCATCACAAAAACATCACAATTCCCAAAACTACACCACCCACCCCCGTCGTAGCCGCCGACGTGAGTTGGCGCAAACTACATAACCTACTAACATGCAATAACCTATGAACCAAGTCTCCCATAAAACTACCCCACTACACCACCCGCACCGGTGTAATTTTGGACTACTTTTGGAGTGGTCAACTCCTTGCTCCTAACGCCTGGCTTTCAGCGTTCGCGTTTTTAGCATGTTTCGCGGTTTGAATTCTGAGTCCGTTCCAGCTCCTGACTTCAAGTTCCTATCTTCTTCAGTTATATTTTTCTGCCAAATTATCTTTCTGCAAATGGGTCCGCGTTTTTGACGAATTCTCCTCTGGGAGGAACCGTCTGCCTCAGCACGCCTCAGGGTGACAGTATCCGATAAAAACGCTTGTCGTTTGTTGCTGTAAGGTCAGTGAAGTTCGGGGCGCTGTTAAACGCGCTGTTGGTCAATATCCACCAGTTGGACAACGGCGTCAGCAGGTTGGTGGTCATCAGCACCCGGTAGCTCTGGCCGTTCGGCCCGCCGAGATTTAACGTCATGGTGTGGCTGTCGAAAGTGCCGCCCATCAAAACCGGCTGGGTGAGTGCCCCCTGCGGCATGACGTTGTCAAAAGTGGATGAATTGAGGGCGGTGGTTTCGCGCGAGCAAACCGCCATGCCGACCACGATGCTGTTGGACATGGTAACCGTGGCCGAAGCAATATTCGTCCACGCGGTGCCATTGGTGGAGACATATCCCGTGAAGGTGCTGCCGGCGCGCGTTAGTTTATACCAAAGCGGCACGCTAATATTGGTCGAGCCATCAATCCAGGTTGCGCTCCCTCCGGTTGAAGCGCGGCTGCCAAACCGGTTTTTGCCATAACCGCTGTTCAAAATCACGGTCGCCATCCGCGCGTTGGCATTGGTCGTTTCGCGCATCATCAGCCCCACTTTGTCGTTGAGGGTGCCACCAATCACCTGATTCGCCAGGCGCGCCATAATGGTCCCATCGCTGGTCATGGTGCGATACATGAAGTTCAGGGTATCATTCGTGCCGCCGATATCGCTGCCGGCGCCTTGCACGGTAAAGGCACCTCCGTTCACCGTACCACTGCCCGCCAGACCAACCGTTCCAATGTCCGTGTCCAGCCAATACGGTGGCGTGCCAGCCTCGGCGCTATTGGTGCTCTCGCCGAAACCATTCACGGCGGACACGACATAATAGTAATTGGTTAAAGCCGTCACCCCAGTATCGCTATAATTGGTAGCCACCACGCCAGCGACAGCGTTGGGGTATGGCCCGCCACTCGCAGTCCCGCGCTTAACGTTGTAATTCACGGCGGCGCCGCTAGCGGCCCAGGCCAGGTCAATCTCGCTGAGATTGGCGACGGTGGCCGTCAGGCCGGTCGGAGCGGTTGGCGGCGCATAAGGCCCGGCCCCGGACAAATAGGCAAAGGCGTCGAATTCCAGATACGTGCCGCTCTTTTTCACTACTTTGATTGTGTGTGTACCGGAGGCAAGACTGGTATTGGCATAGGCAACCACCTGGCCCAGTCGGGTCGCACTGTTGCGGTCCACAGTGGTTTGAAAAACAGTGTCGAGGTAGATATCAACGGTCCCTGCGTTCGTGTAGGTTTCGGTGATAAACCAGACGCCCGTGCCCGTGAACGTGTATTGCGCATAGTTTCCATTGGTGGTGGTGTAATGGACATCGGCCAAATAATCGCCATACGAGGAGCGTCCGGAAGCGTAGGTCCAACCGGCGCTGTAGGTGATGCCGCTGTTGCTGTCATTGACGATGCTCCAGCCGGTGTCCGCATCTGTTCTCGTATCTGTTCCCACGCCGAAGTCATCCGCATACACCGGGGTGACGCCGTTGGGAATGGAGACGTTGAGGTAAATCTGGGCGGAGGTATTGGTCGGCCCCGTGGTAAACGCAATGGCATGCATTTTCCACATCGTGGAGCTGCTGACGGCCCCGTTGGGATCGGCATTGGTGTTTGCCGGAACCAGCAGTTCCACTCCCGAAGTGCCGGAGTTTCTGACCCCGAACCGGACCGTTGTGGCGGTATTGGTGGTCTGGATTCCAGCATAAGCCTTGTAAGCGCATTTGGCGAGCAACCCGGTAACGACCTGCGAGATTTCCGATGTCCCCACGTTGAACTGCAACGTGTAACTGCCAGTCCGCAGACGCCGGTCCGTCCACGCACTGCCGCTGAGAAGGGTGAGGGCGCTTCCGGCATTGGTCGTCCAGTTGGGGGCCAGTTTGCCGCTCTCAAAACTGCCGTCCCTTACCTGGTTGGCGAAACTCATGACCGGCAGGTTATAGACCGGATCGGGTGATGGTGGAATGGCGCTCCATCCGGCGTTGGTGGTCCAATTGGGTCCGCCATATTCCAAAGCCCCCAGGTCGGGTCCAGCCCCAAGGAAACCATCCGTCATGCCCGGAATCAGAATGCCCGCATCCATCGCGGGTGAACCGGCTTGCAGCCGGAAGTCTCCGTTCGACGGCGCGACGAAAACCGGACTGTTGGTAAAGTTGAAACGGACATCGGAATAACCCCAGGTGCTGCCACTCGGGCTGGCGTCGAAGAGGTTATTGAAAATATGGGTGCCGGTTTCTCCGTCGGAAGCAAAGCCCGAGCTGAGGGCTCCGCTGGTGCCCCAGCAGGTGTTGTTGAAGAACTGGTTAAAGTTGTGCCGGCAGTTGATCTGGATTGCGCTGGCCGGAAGATTCCAGATGATATTGTGATGCACAATCCAATTGCTGTTTTCGCAATCCAGGTAGAATCCTTGAACGCCGGATCCGGAATGGCCCTTTGGCCCCGGTGAGTCATGGATCAGATTGTAGCGGAACACCGTATTGCCGGCTTCGAAATAGGTATAGAACGCGGCGCCGTCGCTGGTCAGCTTCATGGCGTCGCTCAAATCATTATACTCCATGAGGGCCGCCCTCCCCATGCTTCCCATGAGACCTCGCCCGGAGTGCTGAAGGGTGTTATGGCTGAACAAATTCCGGTAACCGGAACCGCCCACCATCGCATCCCAGTTGGGCACGTAGCCGGAATCATGGAGATTGTTGTTGATCGCGCGGATGTCGCTCCCGGAAAGCGAAAGGAGATAACGCGAATCCCAGCCCAGCTCGCTGTTGCGCAGCACACTGCGGTCGCGCAAGACCAGCCCGGAGACACTGGAATTCTTCGCGCTGTGCCCCAGGTATTGCATCACCAGTCCGTCAAACGTGTGATCCGTTGAACTCGTATCGGTCTGGATGGTGCAGGCGAAAAAATTCAGATCGACCAGATTGATAAAATCCCGGCCACGCAGATCGAAGCCATAGTTGCGGTGCTTGGCGGTCACTCCGGTGGGCGTGTTCGTGGCGTAGAGGAAAAGGGTGTTGGTCTGGTAAAACCATTCGCCCGGGCTGTCCATTTCCCCGATTATGCCGGTGAGGTAGTATTCGTTGCCGGCGGCAAACGCGTAGGCGGCATTGGCTCCGTTGGGATCATTCGTGACGATTTTTTTGCTCGCGTTCGTGTACCCTGTCACCGTGGGATGATTCATAATCCAGCCATGGCCGGACAGGATGTGGACGCTGGCGCCGTTCCAATACCCGTCCGGATGGGTGGGCAACGACGCATCCGTGAACCAGCCGTTGGTGTTGCTGGTGTAGCCGACGGTGTCCAGATACGACCAATCAGGCGAAGGATTGATCAGGCTGTTCTGCCAGGGAAAGGAAATGCCGGCATTGGGCCAGCGCGCGGCCGGCTTCATAGCTCCGTTGATGAACACCTGATCCCCATCCCCCAAAGTCCAGCCCATCGGCGCCGTCCAGATATTGCTGCCACTGGTGGCCCAGCCCGTGAGGCTGTCGGTGCCGTCCAGCGTGACGATTTCGTTGCTGTATGCTTGAAAGGTGAGGGGAGCGTTGGACGTGCCGGAGGCTCGCACCGTCACCGTCTCGCGGTAGGTCCCGGCCCGAATCAGGCAGGTGTCGCCCGCGACCAGGTTGCTGGCGGCGCGGTTGATGGTCTGCCAGGGGGTGCTGATGTTCTTCGCCTGATTAGTGGTATAGGCGTCATTGCCATTCGTCGCGACGTAATAGGTGGCGGCATAAACGCACGGGCTGATCAACCAGCCAGCCAGCGTGGCCACCAGCGAAAAATGGATTATCCGGAGCATGGGTTAATCGTTCAATTCCATGATTCGCTTTGGCTCGACGCGGCGCGGTGGCAGAGCATTAATGCTGGCTCCAGTTTCATCCTTGGTAGCCTATACCATGCGGCTTGCTGATACAAGCCTGGGGTTTTGGGCTTTGTTTTTTGAAATGAAAGGCACCGAAAGGCATTGAGGCGCGGCAACTTCGGGTTTACGAAGTTAACCGGGCTTTGTTCTAGCCTTGCCAAACCCGGGGAAATGGGTAAATTGGGGGCATGAAAAAACAATGCACGATGTCCGACTATCGCCGCCGCGATTTTGTAAAACTCTCTCTGGCCGCGCTGCCTGCCGCCGTTTGCCTGCCGCTCATTGGCCGGCTGGGTGCTGCCGAGTCCGCCAAACCCAACTCGAAGTTTGCCGGAGTTCAAATTGGCATGAATGTCCCCTACAGCTTTGGCAAAGCCGATCTGAGCGGTGAGGAAATCCTCAAAAACTGCGTGCAGATCGGGCTCAGCGGTCTGGAACTGCGGACCCAGTCCGTCGAAGTCTTCATGGGAGCGCCGGCTGAACTTATTTTCCCGAAGAAAGGCGCGCCGAAGGAAGAAGCGGCGGCCCGGCCCAAAAAGTTGCAGGCCTGGCGTGCCTCGGCCCCGCTGGATCGCGCCAAAGCGTTCCGCAAAATGTACGAGGACGCCGGCGTGCTGATCGAAATTGTCAAGGTGGACGGCATTTTTAAAATGACGGATGCCGAACTCGACTACGTCTTCACCCTCGCCAAGACCCTGGGTGGCCGGGCGATCTCGACTGAAATCTCCCATACCGAAGACGATCTCAAGCGGGTGGGCCAATTTGCCGACAAGCACCAATTTCTGGTCGGCTATCACGGTCACGCGACTACCGGACCCGAGCATTGGGAAAAAGCGTTTGAGCTGGCCAAATACAATGGCGCGAACGTGGATATTGGACATTTCGTCGCCGGCCTCAATACGTCGCCGGTGCCGTTTATGAAGAAATATCACGACCGGATCGCCCATGTGCATATCAAGGACCGCAAGTTCCACAACGGACCCAACACGCCGTTTGGCCAGGGCGATACCCCGATTAAAGAAGTTTTGCAACTGATCCGGGACAGCAAGTGGAACATGCAGGCGACCATCGAGTTCGAGTACAAGGTTCCCGCCGATTCAGATCGCAACACCGAACTCACGCGTGCCATCAAATATTGCCAGGACGCACTGCTGGCGTAAATTGATAGCTGTTTGGTTTGCTTGAAATTCCAGCGGTGTTCCGCTCTATGGGCGGGTATATATGTCGCTTGAAGAACACCTGATGAGCCTGAATGGGGATGTCCTCAAAGGCTGGTTGCGCCACTTTGGCCTTGGCAAAGGACTCACACGCAAGGATCAATTTGTCCAATCCATTGGCCAACAATTAGCCGCTGATCTGCCAGCCATTCTGGCGCGGATGAGCGAGGCAGAGAGGCACTTCTTGGCCGAATCGGCTCACCAGGGGCAGATCATTAGCGACCGTGAGTTTACCGCCAAATATGGCGGCCGTTACCCGATGCCATCGTTTCACCATAGCTGGAACGCGGCAGTTTCGCTTTTGGTGCCGTTTATCCAAGCTGGTGACTATCGCAGTTCCGAACCGCCCACACTGATTCCCACGCTGGTTGAACCGCTCCGTCGCCTGCTGCCAAAACCGGAAAAACTCAAGGTCCGAACGGTGGAACAGCTACCCAAAGCCTGGCCCAGAAACGAGCAGCTTCAAGGTGGGGACCTCATCCGTCCCTTGGGGGTGTACGAGAGCGAGCGGATAGCCCCCGTGGAACTCGGCCGGGTGTTGCGGCTTATTCAAGGCGGCAAAGTCAAAGTAACCGATGCCACCCGCCGTCCGACTGAAGCGACCACCCGACTGGTTGGCATGGCGCTGGTGGTGCCCGATTTCGACCTCGAAAAACCCAAGGCGCATCTGCAAAATGAATGGGAACAAAAATATTACACGACTGCCGGTCCGGTACGCGCCCACGCCTGGCCGGTGCTCATGCAGCAGTGTGGCTGGGCCAAAGCTCGAAACGGCGCGCTTGGGTTGACGGAGGCGGGCTCGCAAATGCTCCGGCAATTCTCGCCAGTGCAGTTTCAGGAAGGGATCGCTCGTTTTCTGGACAATAGTGATTTTGACGAGCTGAATCGCATCAATCACATCCGGGGCCAGAGCGGCAAAGGCGGCCGATGGTTAAGCGATCCTGCGGGTCGCAAGGAGGCCATCAGCGAGGCGATCTCCGATTTTCCCGTAGGAGACTGGCTTGCTTTTGAGGAGGCCCAGCGCATTGTCGAATCAGCTTCCGGGGATTGGAAGGTGCTGGAAACCCAAGGGCCGGCCCTCTACTTTTTTGAGCCGCAGTACGGCTTTATTACGGACAACACCGGCCTGGGTCGGCAATACCTGCGCGCTTTCCTGCTGGAGTCGCTGGCCACACTTGGTCTCTTTGACGTGGCTTACGTGTATCCGCATGGCATGTGGCCTGACCTGAGTGATTCCCTTGGCGGCGATCTCCCCTTCTGTAGTCGTTACGATGGCTTGGTCTATGTCCGGTTGAATCCACTGGGCGCTTGGGCGTTGGGGTTTGCCGACCATTATGATTTGCGCCCGCTGGAGGAAACCAAGCTTTTCCGCGTCCTGCCCAGCCTTGAGCTTGAGCTGGTCGATGCCCCCCTGAACCCTGCTGACCGTGCCACGCTCGAATTATTGGCGGCACCGAAGACCGATCAGACGTGGGCATTGGATGCCATGCGAATCCTTGAGCATGTCGAAGGCGGCGGCGCATTAAATGAACTGTATGACTTTCTTGCGGCTAATGCTTCCGATGGCATTCCTGAAACCGTGGGTGCCTTGTTCCAGGAGCTGCACGATAAAATGCGCGCCTGTCGCACCTGCCAACCAGCCGTGTTGCTGGAATGGGAAGACGAACTTCTCGTGCAGCGGATGGCCAGCAGTGCGGAACTCAGCAAACTCTGCTTCCCTGCCGGTGGCAACCGGCTCGCGGTCCCCGCCAGTCAGCTTGCCGCCTTCAGGCGGGCACTGAAACGCATGGGGTATGTTTTACCGCCGGCATCCTGAGCCGAACGGCATTAAGCTCAAACCGCCAACCTGTCAGTGCTTGCATCGGGAGCAACCTGATGCGGTGACCAAAAGCAAACGATCAATATCAAATCAGCCGGATCTGCTGCTGGTCTTTGGCTAGCGCCTCGCTCAAGGTTTGCACTCGGGCGCGCCGCCGTTCTATGATATGTTTGTCCACCTTGGAATCATATTTGACCGGGTAGCGCCCGTCATAACAGGCCATGCAGAAGGAGTTGTACGGCAGGCCGGTGGCGCGCACCATGCCTTCCTGCGACAGATAGCATAGGGAATCCGCATTGAGATAGCGCCGGATTTCATCGCGGGTGTAGTTCGCCGCCATGAGTTTGGAACGATCCGGAAAATCAATGCCGTACACGCAAGGATGGGTATGCGGCGGGCAACTAATGAGGACATGCACCTCGGTGGCGCCGGCCTCTTTGAGCGTGTTCACCCGCGATTTGCACGTGGTGCCGCGCACGATGGAATCATCCACGATAATCACCCGTTTGCCGCGCACCAGTTCGGGGATCAGGTTCAATTTCACCCGCACGTTGAAGTCCCGGATGAGTTGGGATGGCTGCAAAAAGCTGCGCCCAATGTAGTGATTGCGCACAAAGGCCATCTCGTAAGGGATGCCGCTCTCCAGAGAGACCCCCAGCGCGGCGCAGTTGCCGCTGTCCGGCACCGGGATGACCAGGTCCGCCGCAATCTTGTTTTCGCGTGCCAGTTGCCGGCCCATCTCCACCCGCGTTTTGTACACGTTGCGCCCCATCAGGTTGCTGTCCGGCCGGGCGAAATACACGTATTCAAACACGCAAAAGGCGGGTTCTTTCGCTTCCGGGAAGGCCTGAATGGTGCGCATGCCGTCCTTGTTGATGATGACGATTTCGCCAGGCGCCACATCGCGCACAAACTGGGCGCGGATCAAATCGAAGGCGCACGTCTCGCTGGCCAGCACATACGCGCCATCCACCGTGCCAATGCTCAAGGGGCGGAATCCATGCGGGTCGCGCACTCCGATCAACTCGTGTTCGGTCATGATGACCAGGGAATAGGCGCCTTCGATGCGGCGCACGGTCTGGATGAGACTGTTTTCCTGACCGCCCAGGCTGGGTTGCGCCATGAGGTGGAGGATGATCTCGCTATCCACCGTCGTTTGGAAAATCGAGCCTTTGGCTTCCAGCTCGTCCCGCAACTGGGCGGCATTGGTCAGGTTGCCGTTATGGGCGATGGCAATCTGGCCGAGCGCGCAGTCCACCGTCAACGGTTGCGCGTTGCGGATGTGCGAGGAACCGGTGGTCGAGTAGCGGGTGTGACCCACCGCCATGTCGCCCACGAGTTCGTGCAAAATAGCTCCGGTGAACACCTGTGGTACCAGCCCCATCCCGCGATGAACGCGGAACTGCTTATGGTCACACGTGACAATTCCCGCGCTCTCCTGGCCGCGATGTTGGAGGGCGTACAGGCCGTAATAGGATAATTCAGCGGCGTTGGGATGGCCATATACCCCAAATACGCCGCAATAATGTTTAGGATACGCTTGCATGGTTGCCGCATTCCTGCGTCGCGCTATTCCAACGGGCGCAAGCCTTCTGTGCAAGCTTCAAATGGAAAAGAAATTGTGCGACTTCGGACTTGATTTTGGCGCGCCGGTTTCCTCCCGCCTCCCCACCCCTTTTCATAGCACTCGACGCGCGTGCCTTTTACCGCTAGTTTGATGCCGATGAGTTTATCGAACCGTCCATGGTTCATCGCCGGACGCGAGTTCCAATCCCGGCTCTTGCTGGGTACGGGAAAATTTTCGTCGCCGGAGATGATGCGCGATGCGCTGGCCGCCAGCGGGACCCAATTGGTCACCGTGGCGTTACGGCGCGCTGACTTGAGCGGCAAACGGGATCCGTTTGCCAACATCCTGGATTTTATTGATCCGGCGAAATTTCTCCTGCTGCCGAACACCAGTGGTGCGATGAATGCCGAGGAAGCCGTGCGGCTGGCCCGCTTGGCTGCCGCTGCCGGTTTGCCCAAGTGGGTCAAGTTGGAGATTCACCCGGACCCGCGCTATCTGTTGCCCGATCCCATTGAGACGTTGAAGGCGGCGGAGATTCTGGTCAAAGAAGGGTTCACCGTCTTGCCCTATATCAACGCGGATCCGGTCTTGGCCAAGCGGCTGCAGGAGGTTGGCACCGCCACGGTGATGCCGTTGGGCTCGCCCATCGGTTCCAATCGCGGACTGCAAACGCGCGATCAGCTTCGCATTATTATTGAGCAAGCCATCGTGCCGGTGGTGGTGGATGCCGGATTGGGCGCTCCCAGCCATGCGGCGGAAGCCATGGAAATGGGCGCGGACGCAGTGCTGATCAATACCGCCGTGGCCGTGGCCCAAGACCCGTGCCGCATGGCGATGGCGTTCAAGCTGGCCGTGGAGGCCGGGCGTGCCGCGTATGAAAACGGGCTGGCGGCTCCGTTGGAGTCGGCCAGCGCCACCAGTCCCTTAACTGGATTTCTCACTTGATCCATGAATTCTCCAAAACTCTCCATCAAACGTATCAATCAATTGCTGGCCGCCTCGCAATCGGCGCGGGTGCTGGTTGTGGGCGATCTCATGCTGGACCAGTTCCTGTGGGGGCGCGTCTCCCGCATCTCCCCGGAAGCCCCGGTGCCGGTGCTGGATTTCGAGCGTGAAAGCTTTATGCCCGGCGGTGCGGCCAACGTGGCGCGCAACCTTTCCGCGCTCGGGGCCACGGTCGAGCTGTTCGGCGTTACCGGACGCGATCATGCGGCCAATCAATTGCAGGAGCTGTTGCACGAAAACCGGGTGGGCTGCAGCCAGTTGGCATCCACCACCGCGCGTCATACCACCATCAAAACCCGCATTGTCGCGCACCAGCAGCAAGTCGTGCGGGTGGACCGGGAGACGCGCGGGGATATTGATGCCGCCACGGCGGAACGCTTGTTCGAGGCGATTGAAAAGAACATCGGCCAGGCGCACGCCGTCATCGTGGGGGATTACGGCAAAGGGGTGGTTACCCAGGCACTGTTGCGTCGGCTTCAACTTCTGTGCCGTACTCATGGCATGTGGCTGAGCGTGGATCCCAAGCCGGTGCATCACTTGGATTTAACCGGATTATCGTTGCTGACCCCCAATCGCAAAGAAGCGTTTGAATTGACGGAACGCACCGATGGCGCGCGCGGTAAAGAGCCGTTGCAAGACCCGGCGCTGCTCGGGGTTGCGGATCAGTTATTGAACCAGTTGAAGCCCGCTTTGCTACTCATCACCTTGGGTGAGCAAGGTATGCTGCTTTGTCAGCGGGGGCAGCCTCCCTTCCACATCCCCACCGTGGCGCAAGAAGTGTTTGATGTCTCCGGCGCGGGAGATACGGTGATTGCGTCATTCACCCTGGCCATTGCCGCCGGTGCTTCGCCGATGGAAGCGGCCATTTTCAGCAATCACGCCGCCGGCGTGGTCGTTGGTAAAGTGGGCACCGCCACCGTGACTCCCGAGGAATTACTGCGCAGTTTTGATGCCGGCAGGGAAAAGTAACATGGACTTCCTGAAAATTACGGTTCCGATGATTCGCGCCATGAAAGGGCGCGAAAAAGTTGCGGCCCTGACGGTATATGATTACCCCATGACCCGCCTGCTGGATGAAGCGGGGGTGCCGCTGTTATTGGTCGGTGATTCGCTGGGCATGGTGGTGCTGGGGTATCCGGACACCACCCACGTCACTCTGGCCGAAATGGAGCATCATATCCGCGCCTGTGCCCGCGCCAAACCGCGCGGCCTGTTGGCGGCGGACCTGCCGTACCATAGTTATGACACCCCGGCCCAGGCAGTGGCCAGCGCCCAACGCCTGGTAGCTGCCGGTGCCGAAGCCGTGAAGGCCGAAGGCGGGCGCGCCATTGCCCCGCAAATCCAGGCGATTGTGGCGGCGGGCATTCCGTTTCTCGGCCATCTGGGCATGTTGCCACAGCATGTCTTGGAAGAGGGCGGCTACAAGATCAAAGGGCGGAAAGCGGAAGAAGTGGAGGCGTTGCTGGCCGATGCACTGGCCTTGGTCGAGTTGGGGGCCTTTGCCGTGGTGCTCGAATTGGTTCTGCCGGCGATTGCCGCCGAAATTTCCCGGGCGATTGCCATCCCCACCATTGGCATTGGTTCTGGACCGGATTGCGACGGCCAAATCCTGGTCACCCACGATTTGGTAGGCACCTACCCGTGGTTCACGCCGCGCTTCGTGACACCGAAATTGCAGACGGCCATGCAAATGAAAGGCGCGGTTCAGGAATGGATGTTGGACCTGAACTCGGGATGCAGGCTTGACGGGAACACTCAGAACAGGCAGTTCTAAGGCATGGATTGGACATTACCGCATTTGCCAACCTTGCTTTCGCAAGTTTGGACCAAGCTGGAAGAGGGTTGTCAGGACAGCGACAACCCTTGGCATACGCCGGTATTGGGTACGCTCAACCGCAACCGTCCCGCGTTGCGCGTGATGATTTTGCGTGCGGTGGAGGCGACGGCCCGGGTCTTGGTCTGTTATTCGGATAATCGCGCCAGCAAAGTTCGGCAAATCCTCAGTGTGCCACAGGTGGAATGGCTTTTTTACGACCGCGTTGCTGGCTTGCATCTGCGTGCCAGCGGCACGGCCGCCATTCATCATGTCAACTCCGTGACCCAGGCGGCATGGAAACACAAACCGGTGATCAACCATCTCCAATACCTATCCCCGCTCGCTCCTGGGACGGGGCTGCCGGCGGCGGTGCCCGTTGCCGAGTCGGATTTGCACGAAACCGAACTGGCCTATCGCAATTTTGCCGTCATCGTTACGGTGGTGAACAGCTTCGATTTGTTGATCGTGGGCGCAACCAAAGATCAACGCGCCTCCTTCACTTGGGACGGGGAGAAATTCGTGCCGCAGTGGATGGTGCCATAGGCACCCGGCGGCTGCCGATTCACTGGAGTTTCTTCTCCGTCATCGGGCAAGGAACGCACACGCTTCATCGTGAGCCCGATGTTCAAACGCACTCGCCAACCGATCTACTTCGCCCCTGGGAATATTCAATTTGCGTGCCAACCCACGCCACCCTGAAACCGTTTTTACCATTTCGGCGACCATTTGCCGCATGTCGGCCACCGTGAGTCCGTAATATTCTCCAGTGCTTAATACCAAGTCCAAGGATGCTTCCTCCCTTATTTTGGCTAATCGTTTTGCCGTGGCCCCCATTATTTAATTTTTGTCGAGGTAGGGACACCGGTTGCCCGGTGCCCCCCTCACAGATCCCGG
>JBAXGN010000211.1 GCA_037139415.1 Verrucomicrobiota bacterium
GTAAGCGGTCTGCAAAAAACAACCGGGTGATCCAGCAACGCTGAATGCGGTTGCGGCAGGGGTGCGCGGCGTGAGGAGTTTGGGAATCCCGGAGGACGGAGCAGCATAATTCCAGGCTTACATTTGACGTGCGGTAATTATTCTGCCCTAATACCGCCAATAAACAACCTGGTCACAAACTGAAATGCATCGAACTATGAAGCTTGCCCAAATATCAACTCATCGCCGTCGTTGGATTGTCGCTGGGGCAACCCTGTGCCTTGGTTTCATCCTATGGTTGGGATCGTCAGTCTCGATTCCCGCTGCTCAGGATAATCGCCCTAATGTGCTGCTGATCATTTTGGAAGACTGGGGGCCGTTCCTGCATTGCTATGGAGAAAAGGCCATGTTCACCCCCAACCTGGATCAATTGGCCGCCGAAGGTCGGCGCTATAATTACTGTTTCACCAGCGCACCGGTCTGCTCGGCGGGCCGCTCCTCCCTGATGACCGGCATGAGCCAATACACCACGCGGACGCAACAGCACCGCACGCCTGAGCCGAAGCCCAAGCTGCCAGCCGGAGTCAAATCCGTGCCGGATCTGTTCCGGGATGCCGGCTATTTCACCGCCTTGGGCTGTGGCTATTCGCCGAAAATTGACCTGAACTTTGAATTTACCCAGTCCGAATCGTACCAAGGTAAAGATTGGAACAAACGCCCGCCTGGGCAGCCGTTTTTTGCGCACCTCACGCTGATCGGTACTCATCGAACCTGGCATGCTGACCCAAGCCACCCGATTGATCCCGCCCAAATAACCCTGCCGCCGTGGTATCCCGACACCCCGTTGACGCGCAAAGACTGGGCGCTGGCCCTGGAAAGCGCGCAGCGTTCTGATCAACTCATGGGTGAAATCATTACCCGCCTGAAAAAGGAGGGACTGTACGAGAATACTGCGATTATCGTCACCGCTGATCACGGCGTACCGCTGCCGCGCGCCAAACAGTTTCTTTATGATGATGGCCTGCGCATTCCGCTGATTATCCGCTGGCCCGCCCGGGCGAAGCCCGGCACCGTCACCGATGAGTTGGTCTCCAATGTGGACATTGTGCCAACCCTGCTGGCCATCGCCGGCATTCCGGTGCCCAAATTAGTTCAAGGTCATGACGTGCTGGACGCTGCTACCCAACCGCGCAAATACATCTTTGCCGGGCGTGACAAGATGGATTCCACCCATGACGCCATGCGCGCGGTGCGTTCCAAGGATTTTAAGTACATTTTGAACCTGATGCCGGAACGGCCCTATTGCCAGTTCAACGATTACAAGGAGCGCTCCTATCCCGGACTGGCGGTGATGAATGTGCTGCACTTGGAAGGCAAGTTGCCGCCAGAACAGGACGCGTTCATGCAACCCACCAAACCGCCGGAAGAATTGTACGACCTGCGGCGGGACCCGCATGAACTGCACAACCTGGCTAATGATCCCGCCTCTGCCTCCGTGTTGAAAGAGATGCGCGCTGAACTGGAGCAATGGCGCCAAACGGTGGGTGATCCCGGCATTAACGATGAATTCCGCAAAGGCGGCTGGCCGGCCAAATATCCCACGCGCAGCCTGACGGACTGGAAGCAGATCGTGCAGCAATGGGAGAATCACCTCCTTCAGGGAGGTCCTGCCCCAACCATCGTCGCCCCGGCAGAATTTGGCGTAGGGGAAGGCATGGTCAAACCGGAACGAAAGAAGAACCGCAAGCGAGCCGAGTAATCGTTGCAGGTTGCAGGCTTGACTCGACACCCATTTGCGGGGATTAATCACTCCCATGCAAATCACTAAACGTCGTAGATTCATTGGGTGCGCCACGACCACTTGGCTGGCGCTCGCCATCCTGCTGGCAACGGTCTCTAATTCCCTGGCGGATATCGCCGTCAAGGAAGGCCAAAAGATCGGCTTCATGGGGGATTCGATCACCGCCGGCGGTTGGAGTAACCCGGGCGGCTATGTGCGGCTGGTCATCGCCGGATTGGAGGCCAACGGCATTAAGGCGACACCCGCGCCCGCTGGCGTCAGCGGCAACAAGTCCAACCAGATGCTTGAGCGGCTGAAACGCGACGTGTTGGATAAGAAACCGGATTGGATGACCCTGAGCTGCGGTGTGAACGACGTTTGGCATGGTGTCAAGGGGGTACCGCTCGACCAGTACAAGACCAACATCACCACCATCATTGAGCAATGCCAGGCCGCCAACGTCAAGGTAGTAATCCTGACCGCCACGGTGATCGGCGAGGAGGTGGATAATGATAACAACAAGAAGCTCGCTTCGTACAACGAGTTTCTGCGCGAACTGGCTAAAGCGAAAAAATGCCCGCTGGCCGATTTGAACGCGCTGTTCCAGGAAGCCATCAAGGCCCACCCTAACAGCACTGGCAAACCGGGGCGGTTGCTGACTTCCGATGGCGTTCACATGAATTCCGCTGGCGACCAACTCATGGCCCAAGGCGTTCTCCAAGCCATGGGCTGCGACGCGGCACAAATCCAGAAGGCCCAGGCGGCATGGTTGGATATGCCCGGAGGTGGTACAGTCAAAGCCCGGTTCGATGCCGGCAAAGGCCAGCGGCTGGAAGTGGCTTACCCACTGACCTTGCGCCAGCGCGAGAAACTCCAGACCGCCGTGGCAAAGGAGAGCAAGTCGCTCAATGACTTGCTGACCGCCGCCTTGGTGGCGGATGTGAAAAGCCTGCTCAAACCCGCTGGCGAATACGAATCCGCTGCGGCGATCTTTTTGGCAAAGAAAGAAAAAGACGTGCAAAAGTTGCTTCAGGAAAAGTTCAACCAGCACGTCGAATCCCTGTTAAAGAACTGACTGGCTGTCCAATTACACCGGAAAGCCATCCGGTTTTTCCAATGCACAGCCCGAATTTCATTGTCCGATCCCCCCGTTTTCGCTACCGTCGGGCAATGAAAGACGCCGTATTTTTGGTAAGTTTATATCTGATGATTTTGGTATATCCGGTGGCACGAGCAGCCGAAACGCCCGCCGGTAAGTTGCCCAAAGTGTTTGCGCTGGATCCCCAAATACTCACTGTCGCCAAGCAGCGAGTACTTGCCGGTGATCCATTGCTCAAGCCGGCACTGGACCGCTTGCGCCGTGATGCCGATAAATCCTTGCGCGTCAAATCCGGCTCGGTGATGGATAAAACCAAAACTCCACCCAGCGGCGACAAGCATGATTACATGAGCCTCGCACCGTATTCCTGGCCCAATCCCAGCAAGCCCGATGGCCTGCCCTATATCAATCGTGACGGCGAGGTGAATCCGGAAACCAAAACCATTTCCGATCATACCGAGATGAGCAAGACCATCTCCGCTGTGGATACGCTCGCCCTGGCCTATTACTTCACCGGGCATGAGCCGTATGCCGAAAAAGCAGCGGCGCTCATAAAAGGCTGGTTCCTCGATCCCGCCACGAAGATGAACCCGAACCTGAACTATGCCCAAGCCGTACTGGGGCGCAGCGACGGACGCGGCACCGGCATCATTGATGTCGTCGGTCTGATTCACCTCGTGGATTCCATTGGTCTGCTCGACGGCTCCAAGGCTTGGACCCCGGAATTACAACACGGCATGGAAGGCTGGTTTCGCGCTTTTAATCAATGGATGCTGACCAGCAAAAACGGTCTGGATGAAGCCAAGTCGGCAAATAACCACGGCTCCTGGTATCTCGCCCAAACGGCCGCCTACGCCCTCTTCACCGGTGACCAGGCCACCGCGCGCAAACAAGTTGAGGCAGGCAAAAAAAACATCGCCGCTCAGATCGAATTGGACGGCCGACAGCCTTTGGAACTGAAACGCACCAAATCATACATGTACAGTTTGTATAATCTCGACGCGCTGTTTATCCTCGCCGAACTGGGCCGCCGCGTAAATGTGGATCTGTTCCAGTATCGTTCCCAGGATGGCCGCAGCCTCCAAGCCGCCTTGGATTTCGTCGCGCAATATTTTCCTGACCCAAAAGGCTGGCCGGCCAAACAGATCGAACCGATCAAACAACCAGACACCAAACTGGCCGGCCTCCTGCGCCGCGCCTCCATTGCCTTCACGAATCCCAAATACGAACAACTCATCGCCAAGGCCGACGTGAAGGATATTGACCCATGCCTGTGGCAACTGCTCTGGCCGGTGCCGAAGTAATGACCTGAAAAGTAAATGACAGCGGTTTTTGGACCGCTGTTTGCTATCTCAATTCCAACACCGTTGGCGTGCTCAAGTTGCCGTAGCGGTCCATGGCGTACAATGCGAAAACATCGGGGTAAATCTTGTCCGCTGACATGGTTGCGCTTTGTTTGTCCGGCGGGAACACATACCAAGACCAGGCGTTATTGCGTTTGGTTTGCACCACCCACCAGCCGAGCTTGGAGCGGCTGCCGGCATCCCAGGAGAGTGTGAGGGTTCCGGCGGCAGTGTCTGCATTCTGATGCATCTTGGGTTTGGCGGGGAAATTCTGTCCCAGCCACGGGTAGGCGGGTATCAAGGCTGTCTCCGCGTAGGGTCCACGCAGCAGTGCATTGCCAATATCACCGCTGTTTTCCAGTAACGGTTTGATGCTCCAATGAATGTTGCCCGTCGCTTCTCCCGGTATGCGGGTGAGTTGGATTTGCCTGAGAATCTCCTCGGACTTCCAATTGGTAGCGACTTTTACGGTGTTGTTGCCCGGCCAGATGTAGCGGCCCTTGGGATTCTGGTCCCGCCACCACTTGAGCAACACCGGGTAGCTTTGTTCTTTGGCCTCGATGGACCAGTACAGTTGCGGCGCAAAGTAATCCAGCCAGCCGTTCATCAGCCACTTGCGCGAATCCGCATACAGGTTTTCATACGCGTCGTAGCCCTTGATTTGTTCGGGCTGGCCGGAGCGCCAAATGCCAAACGGGCTGATGCCGAATTTCACCCAGGGCTTCTCGTCCTTGATCGCCTTGTACGTTTGTTGTACAAACAGGTTCACCTGTTCCCGGCGCCAATCCTCGCGCGACAGCGTGCCCTTGGCCGCGTACTTCTTCCAATTGGCGTCATCCGGGAAATCCAGCGTGCGTCCGGCGGCATCCTTTTCTTTGTACGGATAAAAATAATCATCCAGATGCACGCCATCCACGTCGTAGCGTTTGATTACGTCGAGGATAACTTTTATGGAATAATCGCGCGCCGCTTTTTCGCTGGGGTCCAGCCAGAGATGTTTGCCATAAGTGCGGACCATTTGTTTTTTGGTTTTGCTGATGTGCTCGGAGTTGGGCGGTTGCTTGGCTGAGGGGTGCCGTGCCCGGAAGGGATTGAACCACGCGTGCAACTCCAGTCCCCGGGCGTGCGCTTCCGCGACCGCAAATGCCAGTGGATCATACCAAGGCTCGGGCGCTTTGCCCATCTGCCCCGTCAGGTATTCCGACCATGGTTCCAAGCGGGAGGCATACAGCGCATCACAGGAAGGCCGTACTTGCAGGATGATGGCGTTGAGATGCAGTTTGGCGGCACGGTCCAAGATGCTGATCAATTCGCTTTTCTGCTGATCGGTCGGCAACCCTGGTTTCGACGGCCAGTCAATGTTGTTGACCGATGCCACCCAAGCGGCACGGAATTCCCTGGCGGGTGGCTGCGGCGGCTTCAGGGTGCTTTGCATATAAGTGGCCGACAAACCGGTGATTTCCAGAGCCACTGTAAGCACCACCAACCCCAACCTGCATTTCGCACCAACATTTGTAGCCGCCGGGGTGAGACTTCCCCGAAACCAGATTTCGCTCGTTGCCCCCCTGCACCAACCCCTCCCCCTCAACCGCTCTGCGGGCGCCTTCTCCCCCTTGGGGGAGAAGGATGGGATGAGGGGGTTCCTGGGGTGGCAACAGGCCCCAGAGATTTCGGATTTCGAATCTCGGATTTCGCATTTGCTTGGAGCCGTGCTGTGCATGGCGGGGACTTAAGCAAAACCACGCCGTAAAGCAAATGATTTCTACTGCGGTTGTGTGTGTTTCTCTCCGCCCGTCGTGGGGGAGCGTTGCCCCGAGGCTTTACTATCGGGATGCCACAGTGCGTTCCAAACTCGGAATTCGCCGTATAATCCTGCGATAATCGTTGGTGGCCTGGATTTGTTTAAGGTAGGTTAACGCTTTCTCATACTCACCGGCTTGTTCCAGTGCCATACCCAATTGCGAACGCGCATAATCGGCGCGTGGCACAGTGGGAGCCCCGGCCAGCATGAGTTCAAAGACCCGAATTACGTTGTGCGTTTCATTGTTTTGCCAAAAGAAATTGACGCAGGTGTTCAAGAAGTTGTCCGGGTTGAAGGGAGACCGTCGGCTGGGATCGGTGGCGATATCCGCATTGGGGTGGAGATAACCTTCACAAATTCGTGCTGCCAGCCAGTCATTCAAGGTTTCGTTTTGGGCGTAGTAGGCGGCTTCCAAAGCCAATTGCAAACCAAGTCGGCGATGGATTGGATTGCCACTGTCCAACAAGTATTCCGCCACTTGCAACTGCTGCCCTATCAGGGTGTACATGGTGCCATACGTAGTGGCCATTCCCAGTTTGTTCCGAATGTCCGCCATGAGTCGGGTGCTGGCGTCGGTTAGCGCATTCGTGCCGCCTCCGCCCACCAATCCTTCACGGTTCCAAACGCGTTGGAATTCCCATAAATCCGCCGTTATCGGCGCCAGTTGCGACTCTTTCTGATCCAAGTCCGTTTTCGCTGCCGCTTTCTTTTCCAATGAAGTGATGCGGTCTTGGAGTTTTGACAGGAATTGGTCTATCGCTGGGGTATTGGTTGCCGCTCCATTGGTTTCATTGCCCGTCCGGGTTGCTTCCAATTGTTTGGTCAACTGTTCCAGCCGGGCTTTGGTTAGCTTTAGTTGAGCGACACTCTCGGTGATCTCCCGTTCCATGAGTACCATGGTGGTCTTTAATTGTAGGTACTCCCGGCTCAGCGTTTCAAAGTCTTTGCCGGTGCGTGGTCCCTTGGTCAAGGTGCTGTCCTTGTTGGAACCAGTGGCAGGTTTGGCCATTTCAGCGCGGGAAGGGTAGGGGAAGTTGACCGAAAAATCATTGATGCGCGCGTTCTGCTTGAGGTAGCGCATTACCTGCCACTTGACGAGCCATGGTTGGGGCGGATGTGACACATGATAATACCACCCTCCCACCCCGCTGAGCGCCAACAGGCAAATTCCCGCAATAATCAGCGTTTTGCGGCTGATAAAAACTGTCGTAGTGGACGATGATTTAGTCTGCATGGACGCAATAAAATATAACTGCCTAGGACACGCGCATCTGTTTCAAAAGACGTTGACCAATCCAGCAAGGTTACACCAGAAAAGATTTTAGCCATCGTACTGTAACCTTTCCTTCAGTGGAGTGGTCTAACAAAAAGTCAGCGCAAAGTCGAAAATTCATTATTATGCAACTGTCAATCAAACCTGCGAAAACGTGGATGGCCTTGGTGGCTGCTGTGAGCGTGTGCGTGCTTGCGATCAATGCTGCGGATCAACCACCAGGTGGCCAACCGGGCGGCGGCGGTGGTGGCGGATCGCGGCGCGGTGGTGGGCCGACGGGAGCGTCTGGCGGTTCAAGCCAGCGTGGCGGAGGGAGCCTGCTGGACGATGAACAGCGCAAGCTCTATCGTGAATCCCTTCCCAACGATGAGTTAAAAGCGTTGGATGACAAATTAAACATTGCCCAAAAAGAACTTATGAAAGCAACGCTGGCGGAAAAATTTGACGAGCCCGTAGTGCGTGAGAAGGCGGAAGCCGTGGCCAAGATTCAGGCGGAGATGACCCTATTGCGTGCCAAAGCGTTGGCCAAAGTGGCTCCTACCTTGAAACCAGAGCAGAAGGATACCTTGGAAAACTCCCGAACGGGCAGCATGATGTTGACTAGCGGTTTTATGCTGGATTTCGGTGGTGGCGGCTATGGTGGACGCAGCGGCGGTGGTGGATTTGGCGGGGGGAGCGGTGGCCCTGGAAGTTTTGGCGGTGGACGTCCCGGGCGTTGACCGATGGAAATAAATCGGGGCTGCGTTGGCAGCCCCATGTTGTTCTGTTAAGTGGCGAGGTGGCGCTTATTTGGCCAGTAATGCCTGCATGCGCTTATAGGCGTCGTTCCACTGGGTGGCATCCTTCGGTTGGTATGCTTTCATTTCAAAGGAATTTCGGATGACTTTGCGCGCTGCCGCCAGGTTGGGCAGATGCCCCAAGGCGATTGCCTGCACCAGGATGTTTCCAATGGCAGTGCCTTCCACCGGACCAGTGAAAACGGGGAGTTGCAAGGCGTTGGCCGTAAATTGATTCAGGAGTTCGTTTTTGATGCCGCCGCCCACAATGTGCAGCCGGTCAATCTTCTTGCCGGTCAGTTGTTCCAACCTTTCCAAGGTCTGGTGATAGAGCAACGCCAGGCTTTCAAAAGCGCACCGGATAAACTGTCCGGGATTCTCCGGTGCCGGTTGACCGGATTCTTTGCAGAACGCCGCGATGCGGTCGGGCATGTTGTCCGGGCTGATGAACCGTGCGTCCGCCGGGTTGATGAGCGAGCGGAATGGTTCCGCTTCTACCGCCATGGTTTCCAAGGTGTCGAAGTCGTATTTGGTGCCCTGTTCCTCCCACGTGCGGCGGCATTCCTGGGTTAGCCACAAGCCTGATATATTTTTGAGCAGACGGACGGTGTTGCCGTACCCGATTTCATTGGTGTAATTCAAGTTTCGGCAGGCGTCATTGATGACCGGCTTTTTCCATTCCACCCCCATCAGGGACCAGGTACCCGAGCTGAGATACGCCCAACCGGTACCGCTGGCCGGGACGGCTGCCACTGCCGCGCCGGTGTCGTGTGAACAGGAGGCGATGACTTTCATGCCATTTAAGCCGGTGGCCTTGGCCAGGGCGGGCGTCAGTTTGCCCAGCACGGTGCCCGATGGCACGATCTTGGGCATTAGTTTGGGCGGGATGCCCAATGCGTCCACCAAGGGTTTGGACCAGGCTTTGGTTTTGGGATTATACGCCTGGGTGGTGCTGGCTAGGGAAACCTCCGCGCGTCCAACACCGGAGAAAAGGTGGTTCACTGCATCGCCAATCAGCAGCATCTGGCTGGCTTTCTGGAAGCGCTTGGGGTTTTCCGCCGCCCATTGGTACAGCGTGTTGAGCGCCATGAATTGAATGCCGGTCTCAGCGAAAATTTTCTCCCAGCCAATGGTGGCGTTCATGCGCTCCACGCCTTTGGCCGTGCGGGGATCGCGATAATGAAACACCGGCTTCATGATTTTTCCGGCGGCATCATACAGGATGTAATCCACTCCCCAGGAATCACAACTGATACTGGAAAACTTGAGTTTTCGACCGCCGGCTTTTTTAAGCCCCTTCGTGATTTCCTTAAACAGGCTGGTGATGTCCCAATGCAGGGAATCATCCTTTTTTATCGCTCCGTTCGGGAAACGATAGATTTCTTCGAGGGTTAATTTGCCTTGGTCCAGGGTGCCGAGCATGATACGGCCACTGGAGGCGCCTAAGTCACATGCCAAATAATGGGTCATACGTTAGTTTCTTCGACCCCGAGCGTATGCGAGACGCCCGCAGTTTGGCAATACTTATAGCGGCTTTTTACGCGATTCGCCGCGCGGTGAAAAAAGAAGGGGTATTAGCCCAACCGCCACACAATCCGCGCTTTGCTAAGGTCATAGGGAGACATCTCCATTTTGACCCGGTCGCCGGTGGTGAGCCGGACGAACCGTCGGCGCATTTTGCCGGCAATGGTGGCCAGCACGACGTGCTGGTTGTTGAGTTCCACGCGAAACATCGTTCCAGCCAGCACGCTGACGATACGCCCTTCTACTTCGATATGTTCTTCCATGTTGGCTACGATCTGCCGGTCGCTGACGTACGGCGGCACCTCTGGGACCGGCGAAAATAGGTGCAACCAAAAAACAGGCGCGGAGCCAGGTTTCCCCACACTCCGCGCCCAAAACCTTACATGCGATTAATAGCGTTCGCGACGTCCGCCGCCGCCACCACCGCCAAAATCACGACGCGGGCCGCGACCACCGCCACCGCCGCCGCCGGCAGGGCGTTCTTCCTTCGGGCGAGCAACATTAACTGTGATGTTACGACCATCCAACGCTGAACCGTTCAGCGCGCTGATCGCCTTCTGGGCTTCCTCAGGCGAGCCCATGGTGACGAAACCAAAACCGCGGGGACGGCCGCTCATGCGGTCCATCATCAGGTTGGTTTCCACCACGGTGCCGTGGGCCGCAAAAGCGTCCTGCAACGCGTTCTCGGTGGTGTTGAACGACAAATTGCCAACGAATAACTTCGTGCTCATGTGATATTACTTGTCCCTAGAATGACTCTGCTTTCTCCACCAACTGTTCCCGACCATCGGGTTTCAAATCATCACTGAACTCGGTTCAACTGAAGATCTACCATGTGCTGGAAGCGCCAAGCTTTCTAACAGACGGGGTATAAGTTAGTCCTTTTCCATACAAACACAAGTGTTTTTTGCACTTTTTTAAAGCCCTTCTAATAACCCCTTTTCCGGGACCGGCGACAGCCAGTGGCCGTGATGCTCTGAGATGTGTGAAAACCAGAAAAATCTATTTGTCGTACCCGATGTTTCACGGCAAGCTTCCGCCCTATGCAGCAGGTGAATATTGGAATGATTGGCGGCGGAACGGTGGGCAGCGGCGTGTTTCATGCCTTGCAACAGAACCGGACGCTCATGGAATCGCGGCTGGGCATCAAGCTCAGCCTCAAGAAAATCGCCGTCAAGGCGTTGGATGAACCGCGCCCGTATGAGATTCCGCGCGAATTGATGACGCTGGATTGGACCGAGGTGGTGAATGATCCCCAGTTGGACATCATCTTGGAGTTGGTCGGCGGCACCACCATCGCCAAAACCATGGTGCTCGCCGCCCTCAAGCAGGGCAAACCGGTGATCACCGCCAACAAGGCGCTGCTCTCCGCGCATGGCGAGGAACTCTTTGCCGCCTCCGCCCAGCACGGCGCGAATTTGTATTATGAAGCCAGCGTGGCCGGCGGCATCCCCATCATCAAGGCGTTGCGTGAAGGATTTGTGGGCAATCGCATCACGCACCTTTACGGCATCGTCAACGGCACCTGCAATTACATCCTCACCCGCATGAAGCTGGAGCTGGCGGATTTCGACGCCGTGCTGAAGGATGCTCAACGTTTGGGATACGCCGAGGCAGAGCCATCGCTGGACATTGACGGGTTCGACGCCGAGCACAAAACCGGCATTCTCGCGTCGCTGGCACACGGATTCTGGGTCAGTTCCAAGCACATTTACGTGGAGGGTATCCGGGGCGTTACCAAGGCGGACATCCAATTTGCCGGCCAGCTCGGATACACGATCAAATTGCTGGGCATCATCAAAAAGATCGGGCAACCGTCCAAGGGCGGGAAGGATGGCTCGAAGATACAGGTGTCGGTGTATCCGGCCTTGATCCCCAACACCCATGTCATGGCGGGCATCAACCACGTGTTCAACGGGGTGTTTGTGCGCGGCGACGTGGTGGGCGACACCCTGTTCTACGGACGCGGCGCGGGCAAGGATGCCACCGCCAGCGCCGTATTGAGCGACATCGCGGATGCCGCCCTGGATCTCAAACACGGGGTGCGCAATCGCATCCCGCCGTTCGTGCCGCATGAGAAGGCGGGTTCTGTACTGCCCATTGAGGACATTGTATCCTGCTATTATCTGCGTCTGAGCGTGGTGGATCAGCCCGGCGTGATGGCGCAGATCGCCAATCTGCTGGGCAAGGCCAACATCGGCATTTCCTCTATCATCCAGCCGGAAGGCCATGAGGGAGAAACGGTGCCGCTGATTCTGATGATTCATGAGGCGAAAAATGGCGCCATGAACAAGGCGCTCAAGCAGATCGCCAAACTGAAGGTGGTCAAGGCGCCGCCGGTCATGATCCGGGTGGAACATTTCAAGTAACCTGGGTTGCGCCAAGACATCGGCGTACCTGATCAATTAGAAACCTTGCACCGATGACAGACACACTGGTCATCAACGAAATCTTTCTGAGCCTGCAAGGGGAAAGTACCCTGGCCGGGTTGCCCTGCGTTTTCGTGCGCCTGACCGGTTGCAACCTGCGCTGTTCGTATTGCGATACTGCGTATGCCTTTGGCGAGGGACGCAAACGCACCATCGCGGAAGTGCTGGCAGAGGTGCAATCCCTCGCCACGGCTTTCGTTGGCAACAGCGCCGGTAAGCAACGTCTGCCGTTGGTGGAGTTGACCGGTGGCGAGCCGTTACTCCAGCCGAATGCGCTGCCACTCCTGCGGCTACTTTGCGATGCCGGCTTCACCGTGTTACTCGAAACGAGCGGAGCGCTGGATATTTCCCAGGTTGACCCGCGCGTCCGTCGCATCATGGATTTAAAATGCCCGAGCAGCGGGGAATGCGAACGCAATCACTGGGAAAACCTCCCGTATTTGCAGACCACGGATGAGGTCAAATTTGTGATCAGCACGCAGGAAGATTACGAGTGGGCCAAAGAGGTGATCGGGCAACACGCGCTGGCGAATCGCTGCCCGGTGTTGTTTTCCTGGGCCGCACCGTTGTCACCAGACCAGCAGGATAAATCGTTGAAGCAGGTCCCTGCTGGAAAGCATTCCATCAACCGCCAGCAATTGGCGGAACAAATCCTGGCGGATCATCTGCCCGTGCGTTTCCAGCTACAGATGCACAAGTTCATCTGGCCGCCGGAACAACGGGGAGTTTGAGAAATACGTAAATATTCCCGTTCGGGAAGCTTGAAATGACACATCGAGCGCTCATGCGATTTCTCCAATTGCTAACTAT
>JBAXGN010000212.1 GCA_037139415.1 Verrucomicrobiota bacterium
GGGATTTACTCTCAAGGGTTCGCTGACCGACTTTTGCCAAAGTCCAGTCCTCTCCCTCGGGGAGAGGATTTTCATTATCCGGCTGAGGGAATCGGCTTACTGGATTCACTTTCTTGCGGGTAATTCCGCAGCCATGGGAACCCCCGAACCGCCGCTTCCAGCTTGAACCAAGCCGCCGCTGAGGCCGGGCAGTGTTATTTTATCAGTGAGGAGCCGCCGCCTGATCGCGTTACAAACTGATCCGGTGGTGGTTTAACCTTTCCAGCCGCCACTGCCCGTGGTAGGTTAAATATCGTTATTGCTGAGCAGCAACTTTCCAGGTGGCAACGACTCAAGGCGAAGACCCTGGGGTTCGTTGAAGAAAAAGACCCGGAATGGCAGGACGAATCGTGCCAATCGGAATTCCAAAAACTCCTCCATTTCTGGTTGGTGGTGGGCAAAAGCTTTGTCCGCAACCGCTGCCTCATCCGAGCCTCCGCGCTGGCGTACACCACACTGCTGGCGCTGATCCCCATGCTGGCCGTCGGTGCGAGTATTGCCGTGGCGTTTCTCCAAAAAGACGGCGAGAAAACCATTGGCCCAATGATTGACCAAATCGTGGCCTATATCGCGCCGGCCCTGGATTTACAAGTGAAAGGGGATGGCGTCGAAGCGGCGGCGGGACGCCACGAAGTGGTCGCCAAGATCACCGGCTTCATCAACAACATCAGCGGTGGCGCGCTCGGCGGCACCAGCATGGTGGCCTTGATTTTCGTCGCCATCCAGATGTTGCGCACCATCGAAGCCACCTTCAACGACATCTGGGGAGTCACCCGCGGACGCGGGTGGATTGCCAGCATTACGCAATACTTCACTGTTATCGCCTTGGGGCCGCTCATCCTGGCGCTGGCGATTGGCATCACGACGGGCCCGCATTTCACCAAGACCCTGGGCCTGGTCACCCATCACCCGGCCTTGAGCGCGGTGTTTTTTTCCATGATGCCGTTTTTCCTGCTCACCACCGGATTCGCGCTGTTTTACGCCTTCATGCCGAATACCCGGGTGACCTTTTCCGCAGCGCTGGCCGGCGGGTTAGTGGCAGGATTTCTATGGCAGGTGAACAGCCTGCTGAACACGATGTATGCCTCGAACGTGGTCACTTATAGCAAAATCTACGGCAGCCTGAGTTTGGTGCCGCTATTTTTACTAGGCATCTATTTTTCCTGGCTCTTCCTCTTGTTTGGCGCGCAGGTGGCTTATGCCTATCAAAATCGCAGCACCTACCTGCAAGAAAAACAGGCCGAAGGGGTTAACCAGCAAGGCCGCGAGTTTGTGGCGCTGCGCATCATGGCCTTTGTGGCACAACGCTTCGCGCGAGGCGAACCCGCCCCCACCGCCTCGGAAATCAGCACGGCATTGGGGGTTCCCTCACGGTTGGCGTCCATCCTGCTGGGCCAGTTGACCCAAGCGCGCCTGGTGGTGGAGGTGGCGGGAAACGAAATCAGCTTTATTCCCGCCCGTCCCTTGGACCAGATTCATTGTGGTGACATTTTACAGGTGCTGCGCACCGTTAATGGCGTGTCGATGAACACCCGTGATGAACCCATGCGCCAGTTGGTTTCCGGCGAACTGGACCGGGTGCGCCAGGCGGAAGCAGACATCGCCCGCTCCATCACCCTGCAAAAACTGGCCGACTTGAAATAGCCGTAAAGGACCGCGCCTCCGTGTGCCCGGTTGTTTTTTGGACCTTGCTGGCCTTCACCTGTCCCCCTTAGCTTCCTTCGACAATATTGATTTCATCAGGCGTTAAACCGTAAAGCTGATAGACCAGCGCATCCATTCGCTGTTCAGCGGCAGCAATGGCGTTTTGTAAAGTGGCCGTTTCTGATTCCGAGACAGCCGAACGCAATTTTGGCACCAACAGCAACAGCCTATCCACTTGTTCCACCACTGTGTCATGACAGTCTTTGTCGGCGGGGGAGGAGAAATCCAAGTTACAAAGCGGAATGCGGTCGGTCACCGGAGCATCAAAGTGCATGGTCCTGATGGCGCGTGCGAAAATGAACCGGTAGGTGAACCAATTGATTAACTTTGAATTCAAAAGCGCCGCAACAAACAAGGCTGAAAATGGCGCGGCCACAGAAAGTTGGTTGATAGTATCCAAAATCACCGAGTTGCCTTGCAGCTCGTTTGGCAAAACCGTAGCGATAATGCGAATGTGATCCACCGGATTCTCGATGTGCGCGACGATATTTTGCACGAGCACGCTATTTGATTTTACCAACGCCTTCGCGTCCGTAACGGCTGCTTTTGCCAGGCGTCCTTTCGGCGTCTCCGCAAGGCAAAAGCGGCCAATCTGTTTCCCTCCCAGCACCGTGTAAAAACCTGTCCCTGCGGAAACCGAGCTTTGGAGCATGGCACCCCGTTGGTTTTTGAGGATGTGACCAAGATAGCGCGCTGACAATTTTAGTTTTTGCGCGAGCTTCACTTCGGTAGGCGTGACATTGCTCAAGATAAATTGAAACTCGGCACACAAGTTTTTATCCAGCTTTCCGAAATGTCTGATCGCTTGACCCACACGGGATGCCGAAGTGTAGGCTGATGTTTTGGATGCCTTTTCGAGCACGCAAATAACCTGCTCCAACTTAACTTCCGGCCAAACTTTCCCGCAATCACACGCGATGGATAATTCCACAATGATTTTTTCGCGGATTTCCCGCCAGTTGGAATTATAGAGCAACGGCTTTGGTACAATATAGCCACCCAAGCCATGCGGTTTTAAAAGCCGCTGTTTGAGCAGGATGAACAGTGCCGCGGTGTCCGTTAAACTAATTCCGAAACTTTTTTGGAGGTATTGACGTTCCTCATCATTTAATTCAGCTCCGTAAGGTGGGTTGCCGATGACGGCGTCAAAGCCACCGGCTTTCATGATGGGAGCGAATTGCACCGGCCAGTCAAAGGCATGAACGCGAACGAGGTCTGCGGGTAGCATCGAGAAATCAGAGGCGATCAGCGAGTTGCCGCACTTGATGTTGTCCTGCAAGGGCGGCAGCAGGGCGATGTCCGTCTCGGCAGCCAGCAGTTCGCGCTGACGGTGGAGGGTGGTGCGGTTCTCATTCTCCAACATCTTGAGATAGAGCGAAAGCTGGGTGACTTCCACAGCGGCAGCGTCCAAATCCACGCCGTAGATATTCTGGGTGAGAATTTTCCTTTTGAGTTCCACGGTCAAGTGGACATCGCCGGTTTCGACATCCACCCAACAAAGCGCCCGGTGTTTCTTTTCCCAGACAGTGCGGGCCTCTTTTTCGATCCTGGGCGGCAGCGCCGCAGTCAAACGTTTTTGCCAGTGTTCACAGACACGCTCAAACGCGCGGATGAGAAATGAGCCGGAGCCACACGCCGGGTCCAGCAGGCGAAGTTTTTCGGTGCGCGTGGCAAACGCCTTTAGTCCTTCCGTTGCTTTTTCGGAGGCGATGCCATTCAATAATTTCCCAGCGGTTTGCTCCACGATATAATTTACAATGTAACGCGGCGTGTAATAAACACCACCCGCTTTGCGGACTTCGGGTTTATCCTCAATGGTGATGCCGCGTCCTTGCGGGCGGACGACCTTGCCGAGAAACCGTTCATAGACGCTGCCGAGAATCTCCACGTCAATGACGTTGAACAGATAAGGCGATTCATCATCGCTCAAATCGCCAATGAATCCGGCCAGCCACTCATCACTGATGACGATGGCTTCGGTGTAATCCGGTTTGAACAGATTTCCGTTAAAAAATGGGACGTGCGTTGGCGGGCGGCGATCGAGCGCGCGGAAATGGCGGACCACCTGGTGCCAGAGTGAATCTTTTGGCGCGCGAATACCACAGGTGCCGTAGTCGGCAGGTGGTGCGTCATGCAATTCAAAGGGTTGTTGGTAAGCGTGGCGTCCGGTGTCCTCGTCGCCGGTATTTTTGCGCCACTTCTCGACAATGGACTCCAGGCGCTGACCGGTATCAATATCGCGATCTTCGCAGATGCGGAGAAAGAGAATGCGGTCAATGATGCGCTGAACGGATTCGGTAAGCTTGTTGCCTTCGAGCAATTCGGCGTGATTGTTATGTTTGTAAATGTCGGCGGCCAGATCACGCCGGGTGGCGTCGAGAAATTCCAGAAAATCACTATCCAACGCGCGACTGCGATCGGGTTTGATCAACCATTGCTGACGTGCTTTACCGGTCCCGATGGCTTTTTTAGGCAACGCCTCCAACAACTGGTCAATACCATCGGCGGCAATTTTGTCGCGGGCGAGCAAATCCCAAATTTCACGGGCGATGAGCGGGTATTGGCGGAAGTGCCAGCTTTTCCATTCGCCGACCTGCGGTTCGTCAATGCGCGGCTTGCCGCCGACAAGATAGACTTTTAATTCTTCAAAATCGGTAAGCACGGCCACCCACACGCCTTTGTTCCATGCGTAGCGTTTGGCTTGGAAGGCGTAGCGGGCGTGGAGGTCTTCGGCGGGTTTTTTGGCTTCGCAAACAAACCGGTCGCGTTTGTCGGTGCGGAACAGGTAATCGGCGCGTTTTCGCCCGCCGCCGATTTGCGTGGCACTTTCAATCTCAACTTCGCGTTCCTTCTGGATGAGGCCAGCGCGATTTTCCATGTCCCAGCCGAGCGCGCGAAACATGGGATTGAGGAAATCATCGCGTAATTGGGCCTCGGCATAACCTGGTTGTTTGAGTTCTGCGAGGCGTTTACCGAATGATTCGACAAGCCGGTTCAATTCCCTTTCAAACGATTCAAAGGTGACCTCGGTCGGCATTGATGGAAATTGGTTTTCGGCCACGGTTCACGCTTTCGCTGGACGCATTGCAGTTAGGCACATTGTTGGTAGCTCGCTTTCATGAGCGCAATGCTAATTTGATCCCGAGACAAGTCAAGTGTCAGTTTGTCATCACATGACGACTTTAGGCCGTTGGGACTAAGAAGAAAAGTCGAGGGGGATATGCGAAGAATCTCCCCACCCGTATAATCCGCAATGAATCAGGACACTTGCTCCATCCCTGAGTTGGCGGCAGGCCAGCGAATTCAAGCTTGCACAACGCCCCGGCTGAGCGTCTATTTTCCGGTGATGAAAATGAAGTTTCAAAGCGCGTTCAACGCGTATGTGGCCGTGCTGGTGGTCATCCTGGTGTGGGCCGTGTGGGCGGATGCCCAAACGGTCACCAATGCCGTGGCCACCACCAACGCGCCCACCGCCATGAGCAAAGCTTCTGTCACACTGAAGAACATGTTTGATCCCGCCCAGCATCAGGCCATGACCTTTGGCTTGGATCGGGTGGAGTATTTGCAGGTACCGGTCTTGGGCACGCCCGGTTGGAAATACTTTGCGTTTGGCATTTATATCGCCCTGGCTTGGCTGGCATCCCGAATCGTGGACTGGTTGTTCCAAGTGGTGATGAAGCGGTTGACCGAAAAAACCGAGACCAAATTGGATGACATGCTGGTGGAATTGCTGCATGGCCCGGTGAAGGTGATCACGTTCGTCATCCTGTTGCATATCGGCTTGAACATCTTCGATTGGCCGGTGTGGGTGGACAAATATCTCTCGCGCGGCTTGAAGCTCGTTGTGGCTTGGTCCATCACTTATATGGCCGTGCGCGGCGTGGATTTATTGATGCATCATTTGCGCACCCGGGCCGCAGAGGACGATCGCGTTTATGAAGCCCAATTGTTTCCCGTTCTCAGCAAAACGTTGAAAATTTTTATCGTGCTGGTGGCCTTCCTCGTCACGGCGCAAAACCTCGATTTCAACATCACCGGCATCCTCGCTTCGCTCTCGATCGGTGGCCTGGCGCTGGGCCTTGCCGCCCAGGATACCCTGGCTAATCTGTTCGGCGCCGTGGCGATCTTTGCCGACAAACCGTTCCGGGTCGGCGACCGCATCCAGTTGGACACGTTGGATGGCAGTGTGGAACGCATTGGTTTGCGCAGCTCGCGCGTGCGTAACTTGGACGGCCATTTGGTCACCATCCCCAATAAAACCATCGCCAACGCCACCGTCACCAACGTCTCGCGCCGCCCGCACATCCGCACGGTATTGGATCTGGGCCTGACCTATGACACCTCCAGCGCAAAAATACGCGTGGCGCTCGCCATCCTCGAAGAAATCTTCCGCCAGCATCCGAAAACCGAGGACTTGGTGATTTCCTTCAACAAGTTTGCCGATTCCGCCCTCAACATCCAAGTGATCCACTGGTATAAGGGCACCGATTGGCGGGCCCACCTGGCCGATATGCAGGCGATTTACCTGACGATCAAGGATCGGTTCGACACCGCCGGCATTGAGTTTGCCTTCCCGACGCAGACCTTGCATTTGAAACGCAGTACTGGCCCCGGTTCGATCGAGAAATCCGTATGAAGGTGAGACCAAGGCGATATGGACAATTGTCCACTTACTGGATGATGCAGTGGGGACTTATTAATATAGATATATAGTTAGGACCGGCATATATAGAAAATGCCAGCGTATCCGTTCAAATAAATCCGACTAAAACACGTTTATAACCTGTTAGTAACAAAGCGTTAGCAGGTATTTTCGTTCGCGATTATCAAATCTGGCTGAAAACGCAGCATTTACTCTGCGTCCTGTTACATCCAGGTTGACGTTTGAATTTTGGAACAAAAAATGCTATAATATCGTGCTTTGGGTTCATGAATAAATCCAGGCCAAAGGCAGGCGAGACACGTGGGGTGATACACATTCACCTGACGATGACTGGGCTTTTGATTTTTTGCGGGGTGGCGGTGGCGGCCTGCGGGTTACTGGCATACAGTGTTTGGAGCCTGCGTTCAACCGCAGATACGCACGCAAGCAATTCCAGCCTGACGCAGCAGACAGCCAAAGAGAATAAATCCGCTGCGATAGCGCCTCGCGAACTGCCGCCGTGGGGTGAATTGATCGTCTATGACATCGAAGTGGAGCGCCCGGACGAGTATATTTCGATGGATACCAGTACCAACCAGATGCCAAAATGGGATTTCGGCAAACTGGACCGGGACAAAGTCCACGATCTGCTACTGGCGAGCGGGCTGACCGCCAGTCAGGCCGAACATGCGGTTTCGTGCGATCATTGCACCACCAATAATGGCACCTTCGTAGTCTGGCCGGATGCCGACTTTCTCTTGTCAATCGCGCAACCCGCACGCTCCAAGCTGTACCACGAACTCGCGCAAGTGGGGGAGAACCATTTCATGCAGTTTCCCTTTTGTTTTCGTGGGAACACCTTTGACTCCTGGTTTGAAACCAGCGGGCTGGAAAGCGCCAGTGTGGACCTGATCAAGAAGCTATTGTATCCACGCGGGAACGCTGTCTGTTTCAGTGATTTTGAGTTTGTCATGCGGCAACTGCCATCCGATGAAGCACGACTACGGCTGACCAAAACCCTCTCGCGTCAGGCCACCGTGCTGGTGAAACTGCGCATTCGCCCGGATACCGACGTGGAACGTCTGCTGGGTTACTGGGGCCGGGGGCCGCATCGCAAAGATATCCATCCACTGCTGGATTCCCTGACCCGATTGAAAGACGGTAGCACTCTGGACATTGTCCATTTGCTGCCGGGATTCGCCCGCCGCCGGGTCTATACGTATCCCATGCCGCCGCAGACGCCCAACGACCCGACGATGGATTGCCACTGGACTTCCATGAATTTTTTCAACGAGACTCCGGATGACCGTTTTGGCAGCCCCCCCTATGTTTTGCAGCACTTGAAAAGTGATTTTTACCAGGTGGCGAAAGCGGATCATTACGGGGATGTGGTGTTCCTCCTGAACAGCGAGGGCTCGGCCATTCATTCGGCCGTGTATTTGGCGGATAATATCGTTTTCACCAAGAACGGCAATACCCACATGCAGCCGTGGACCCTGATGAAGCTGGCTGACATGCTGGCGACGTACCCCTCGGACGTGCCATTGAAAGTTGCGGTTTACCGCAACAAGCTTTGGTAAGGTTCAAGGCGGTCATTTGTTTTCCGTGTAAAAACCATTGCCCTCCCGGGCCTTTGCGGTATAACCGCATTGCGGATGAAGAACATCGTTTATTTCGATTTGGAAACGAAGAACTCCTTCGATGACGTGGGGGGCCGGAATAATATGCGTGCCCTGCGCGTCAGCATCGGGGTGACCTATAGTTCCGCCACAGGTGAATACCATATCTTCGACGAACACCATGTCAACGACCTCATCGAGGAGTTGCGGCGCGCGGACCTGGTGGTGGGTTATAACATCCTCGGTTTTGATTACGAGGTGCTCATTGGTCACAACGTCTTGTTCGATCCTTCAACTTTGCCCTCGCTGGACCTGATGGCAGACCTCGCAGTGCAATTTAAATTCCGGCCGTCCCTCGACGCGGTGGCCAACGCGACGCTGGGGGTGGAGAAAACCAGCGACGGATTGCAGGCCATTCGTTGGTATCGGGAAGGCAAGCTGCTGGAAATCGCCGAGTACTGCTGCTACGATGTGAAACTCACCCGGATGATTCACGAATACGGACGCTACCACGGCCAGCTCTACGTGGTGGACCGCAATAACGTGAAACGTTCGGCCCCGGTGAAATGGTAAAGGCCGCTTAAGGCACAATCACTTGCAGCACGCGCGGACGCACCTCAAAGCGGCATGGCGTCTGGCACAACGATTCCCCATCCGCGCAAATCCATTGTGGCCCTTCCGGCGTTTCAATTTCCACGGATCGGGAAACCAGCATCCGCACTTTGGGATGAGTGCCATGGGTGCCGCGCAACACCTTGGGCAACATGCATAACACGGTGAACCGGGAGACGTCTTCCACGACGCAAATTTGGAATAAGCCGTCATCGGGTGCCGCGCCCGGCGCGATCCGCATCGCCCCGCCATAACAAGGAGCGTTGCCGGTGGCTGCGAGCAAAATGCGCCCCTCAAAGACGCCGAAATCACCCCGCAACCGCACCAGCGGTGCGCGAAAGCGGCTCAACACCACCAGCACGGCGTAGAGATAGGCCGGCGTGCCCTTGATCCAGAGCCGCCGGGTTTCCACAAAGCGGCTCGCCTCGGAATCAAAGCCCAGCGTGGCCACCGTGAGAAACCGTTGGTGCCCCACCGCGCCAAGATCCACCGCCCGCCGGCGCCCGGCCAGCAGCACCGCCGCCACCCGGGCCGGAGAATCCGTGCGGTACAGCCCCATCACCCGCGCAAAATCATTGCAGCGCCCACGGGGAATAAGGCCCAGGGTGGTCGCCGTGTTTTCCAAGGCAGTGGCCACCTCTTGTAACGTCCCATCCCCGCCGCACCCCACCACCACTTTTATTCCGCGTTGCGCCGCCTCGCGCGCTTGCGCCAGAGCATCGCCCCGCCCGGTTGTCAAATGCAGGTCCACCGATTTGCCGGCGGCTTCCAAGATCTGTTTAACTTCCAGCGCAACCTGCGGCGCTGCCTGAGTGCCAGAGGCTGGATTGGCGATGAGCAGAAAATCAGGCATGTTCCAGACTCTATTTTACTTCCCACATCGCGATGGGCGGGCTGTGGATGACACTGACGCTGGCCGACCCACCGTGTTTGGCGCGTCCCATGGCAATGGCTTCCTCGACACTCGCGGCGGTTTGCCAGCCCAAGCGTTTGGCCGCCTCGGCGCTGACCGGGTTGACAATAATCACCTGACCACAGTGGCTCATGCCGTGCGCGCCCCAATTCCACATGGAGACCGGATGGAAGCCATGATAGGCGTTGTGATGGCGGTACAACTCGATGTAATGCGGATCGTTCGCGAGCTGGTCGGCCCAACGCCGATCCACTTCCTGCGGGTCGCGGGTCAGTTCCAGATTTTCCCAGAGTTCGGCGTAGCTGGGATGATGGACCATATCGAACTTGTGCTCGAGCGCATGCAGAAAAATCATCGTCCCGCCCTGTTTGAGCAGGGGCTGGCCCTTGTAAAAATTGAACATGTAACCCAAGCCCATCGAATAGACCAGAATCGGGTTCATCACCGCATGTACGCTATAAGGCATCACATAGGGAATCGGCGCCACGACGATGTCTGATTGACCCTGCACCTCAACCAACTGTTGTTTATACAGGCTCTGGAGGGTCCGCGCATGGACGGCCTCGGCCTCACCCGCCTGGATGCTGGTCACGCCATACGGCGCTTTGTTACCGAAGAAAATCTTCCGGTTCAACGCCAGGGGCGTCAGCTCCAGCGTCTGCTGCGTCACGCGCGCGGAAAGCTTGTCAAATCCGGACCAAGTGGTTTCCTGGGTCTGCATGTAACCCAAGTATCCCGGGAAGGTATTCGTGTTCACCGTCATCTCGATGTGAAACACCTTCACGTGTTTTTCCACATAGCGGCCAATGCGGTCAATGCATTGATGCATTCGGCTGCGTGGGGGATCGTTGAAACTGCGCGAATGGAATTGCACCTCGCAATTATGGTTGGGGCGGATACACCGATAGGTGGCCAGCCCCACGCCGACCGATTTATGCCCGCCATTCAGCGCCACGAGATTCAGGTTTACGTAAATCACCAGATCCGAGGTGGCCGCGCGCTTCTGGATTTCCACCACCTCGCCGTGCTCGGTTTTCCCGAGTACTACGTTGTTATCCTTGTCCTCCGCATCGTAGTTGTACAGCGTGCCGTCGGACCAGTGGCGATTGAAGATTTTCCGACCCAGCATTTCCTTGAGTTCCCAGTCATGCATGTGCCGGTGTAAGCAGACGGCCACCACCAAATGAACATCGTCCACGCCGGCCTGGGCGAGCCGCTCGAGCAGCAAGTCAATGACCACCTGCCGACAGTCGGGGGAACGCATCTTGGGCAGCGACAGCGAAATATCGTCGAAGGCGATGGTCACCTTCATGCCGGGCTTGAGGTGTGCCCGGAGCGGATCCATACCGAGGGGCTGATCAATGGCCCGCGCGGCCTCGGCTCGCAAGTCGTTATAGCCGGGCAGGGGTGCGCGGGGATACAGCACGCGCGTGCCAGCCGGCACCCGGGCAAACACAAACCGCTCGCCATTCATCAGGAACAACGGCGGATCGCGGTCTTCGTAAAGCCGCACCAGGCCTTCTGCGTCTATGGATTGCATGTTTTACTGATCCATCATGGATCACACCCGCATTATCGCAACAAACCGCCCGTCCCGCAAGCGGGCAATTATGACATCCAGACAGAAAACAACGCCTGCGCACCCTCGCTTAAACCGGCAAAAATATGCACTGCCGGCGCCAGCCAGCGCATCGACCGCAGTATGAAGTGGGACTGCCGCCTCGTTAATGAGACCCGCAGGGAAACACTAACACCGGTTTGCAGCACTATTGTTCCCGCTCAGGAATCCGGCAACGAATTCATTTATGGGGTGTGCGCGGATGACGGACGGGGTGTCCACCTGCTGCAATTCACCGTGGTTCATCACGGCCAGGCGATGGCCCATGCTTACCGCCTCGGTTTGATCATGCGTGACATGGATCATGGTGGCGCCCAAGAGCGTTTGCAGTCGCACGATTTCGACGCGTAATTGATCACGCCCGCGCGGGTCCAGATGGGATAACGGTTCATCCAGCAGCACCAATACCGGTCGCCGCACCAGCGCGCGCCCCAAGGCCACCCGCTGTTTTTCCCCGCCGGAGAGCGTTTCCGGCAACCGCGCCAGCAGCGGCAGGATGCCCAGGAGTTCCGCCATTTCCCGCACCCGCCGGCGGCGCTCCGCCACAGGTACCGCGCGCAATCGCAAGCCCAGTTCGAGGTTTTCACCCGCCGTCAGATGGGGAAACAACGCGGCGTTTTGGAACACCATGGCGACATCGCGCGCTTCGGGCGGCACGTCATTCATTACCACGCCATCGAACAAAATGCGCCCCTCCGCGGGGGTATCCAGGCCGGCGATCAGGCGCAGCAGCGTCGTCTTGCCGCAGCCGGACGGGCCCACCAGCGTGAGCAATTCGCCGGAGACAATTCCCAGGTTAAAACGGCGCACCGCATTCACCGGACGGCCATCGGGACCGGGGAATGACTTGCCAAGATTTTCAAGTACCACACGCGCCATGCAGAGCCAGTGTACGGTCAGCCGGAGAAAAGGCGAATGATTTTCCATCGCCGCACATTGGACGTTGAAAGTTGGTGGTCCAAGGTTTATTCGTTGGGGCGATGACTTGTATCACTCAAGCCGCGCCTGTCACCAGTCTGGCCGCCATGCCAATGGTGAGTCCGCCGATTTTCTCCCGGGAAATCCGGGAGGAGTTGCGGGCGCATCTGGTTCAGTGGTGCCAACTCTGGCAGGTGCCGGAGTTGCCGCCGCAAGTCCTGATCTTATTCAGTGTCCGCTTGAACTGTGCCTTGGGCCGATGCCGTCCAGTACGATGCCGGATCACGCTCAGCGACGTTTTGTTGCTGGAACCAAACCGCCGGTTGTTGGTGGAAACCTTATGCCATGAAGCCGCGCATTTGGCCGCGTTTCAAAAGTTTGGCGCCCGGATCAAGCCGCATGGGGTGGAATGGCGCAGCCTGATGCAGGCCGCCGGTTATGAGCCGAAAGTCACGGCCCGGCGCGAGCAGGTCTTTGGCCTCGATCAACGCCTGGCCTCCATTCGGCGGCGGTACGAGTATCACTGCCCGCAGTGCAACCTCACCCATTTACGCCGGTCCAAGAACATACGGTTACGTTGCCGGGCGTGCTTCAACGCCGGGCGCAGTGGTCTGCTCCTGATCAAACGGCTTTATTAGCCGAAATGGAACTTGAACGTGCCATGTGCATTCTTCCAAGGTTCAGAACACCGCATCTGCCAGATTTAGCTTGATACCAATTTGAACACCAGGCG